>NZ_LUKH01000044.1:0-28440 GCF_001593695.1 Leisingera sp. F5
GTTCTGSSCTGGCGCACCAGCTCGGCCCGCCCGCGCCAGCCCAGAACAAAGCCCAAGGAGTCGAGGAGAATGGATTTGCCCGCACCGGTTTCGCCGGTCAGCACATTCAGGCCGGGCTGAAAGTTCAGCTCCAGATGATCAATGATCAGGATATCGCGGATATCAAGCGCGCGCAGCATAGCCCCGCCTCCGTGCAGCAGCGGCCGTTACAGCCACTGCCCTTTGACCGTCTGACGGTAAATCTGGCTCAGCCAGTTGTTGCCGCGGTCCCGCAGTTTCAGCCCGTTTGCGGTCAGCAGCTTATAGCTGCTGTCATACCATTCGGTGGACTGGAAGTTATGGCCCAGAATGGCACCCGCTGTCTGCGCCTCGTTGGTCAGGCCCAGCGACAGATACCCCTCAACCAGCCGGTGCAGCGCTTCGGCTGTGTGGCTGGTGGTCTGGAAATCTTCAACAACCACCCGGAACCGGTTGATCGCGGAGGTATAATGACCCCGGCGCAGGTAATAGCGGCCGATCTCCATTTCCTTGCCCGCCAGATGGTCAAAGGCCAGGTCGAACTTGAGGATTGCAGAAGTGGCATATTCGCTGTCGGGATAGACCTCGATCACCGTGCGCAGCGCCTGCAGCGCCTGGAAGGTCAGGCCCTGGTCGCGGCCCACTTCGTCGATCTGGTCATAATAGCTCAGCGCCAGCAGATACTGGGCATAGGCCGCATCTTCATCCGCCGGGTAGAAGTCGATGAACCGCTGCGCAGCGGCGCGGCTGTTCTCGTAATCCTTGGTGCTGTGATAGGCAAAGGCCTGCATGATCACCGCCTGCTTGGCCCATTCTGAATAAGGATACAGGCGCTCGATCTCGGAGAAGTAATAAGCCGCGTCCTTGGGCTGCTTCTCAGCCAGCTCAAACTCGCCGCGTTCATAGATCTGCTCTGGTGAGAAGGCCTCCAGAGACTCGCCCCGCTTGACCGCGCCGCCGTCTCCGCCGCAGCCCGCAAGGGCCGCCATCAGAAGGACCGCGCCGAGGGTTTTGGCTCCCGCCCTGATGCCGTTCATAGTGCCTAACCTCACCGTCTTTGACTTACGGGTGTGCGCCCCGGTTATGCCGTCTCTAGCATATTCAATTGGCGCGCAAAACGCCTTTCGCCACTTCCGTGTTCACATGGCAGAGAAAGCGGGCAATGGTCAAGTCCGCCCAACTGTTCCTGCTCCCGTCTGCAGCCCCGCTGCACAGGAAAAGACCCGGGACATACGCGCCCCGGGCCAGTTTGCCGCTCGTTCCTGGTTTTATTGCCTTATGCCACGCGGCGCTGTTCGGCCGGGATTTCCGACCAGATCAGCCCTTGTCCCGGCAGCCGCGCGGTCATCGCTGCATCGCAGGCGACGGCCCGGACCGCACCCGGCTCCGCAAACAGGGCACGCAGCAATGTGTTGGTCAGCGCATGCCCCGCGCGCTCGCCAACATACCGCCCCAAGATCGGCCCCCCAGCCAGTGCCAGATCCCCCAAGGCATCCAGCATCTTGTGGCGCACAGGCTCATCCGAATGGCGCAGACCCGCGCCGCTCTCAACCCGTTCTCCGTCAAACACAACGGCATTTTCACCCGGCACACCGCCCAGAGCGAGGCCATTGGCCTGCATCGCTTCCACGTCTGCCTGACGGCAGAAGGTGCGGCTGTCGCACAGTTCGCGTGCAAAGCTGCCGTTGCGCATGTCCAGAACCTTGCTTTGGCGGCCGATGGCAGCCTCGGCAAAGTCGATATGGAATTCAATCGTCAGCCGGTCGCTGGGCAGCAGGCTGGCGCGGGCGCCGCCCTTCTCTACCGTCACCGGCTTCAGCACTTCATAGGCCATGATCGGCACCCCCAGCCGGCGCACGCCTTGGCTCATGATGCCACGCACAAACGGCGCCGAGGAACCATCAACGATCGGCACTTCCGGCCCGTCGATTTCGATCAGCGCGTTATGAACGCCGCAGCCCGCCAGGGCCGCCATGATGTGTTCTACCGTAGATACGCTGACGCCAGAGGTATTGACCAGCCGGGTGCACAGCGGGCTGCGCTCAACCAGGTCCCAGCGCGCCGGAACCAGGGTGTTGCCCAATGCAATGTCGGTGCGCTTGAAAACGATGCCGTGCCCCGCCGGAGCCGGGATCAGGACCATGCGCGCAGGCTGGCCGGAATGCAAGCCGAGCCCTTCAAATGCTACCGATGCTTTGAGCGTATTCTGCACGTTGCGCCTCGTTCCACTGTTTCCGGCCTCATAAGCCGTGTTGCGAACGAGAGTTAAGGTTTTGCAAAAAAACCTACAACTCAATCTTTGTAACGGTTTGAAACATGACTGTAACAGATAAGCAAATCACCGCTCAAAATTGCGCAAATAACTGAAATACAAAAATAAAAAGCCGCCCGGAGGCGGCTTCTTCAGTTGGTTTTGTGAACCGTCAGTTTGCTTGGCGGCGCAGGAATGCGGGGATTTCGATGCGTTCCTGGTCCGGGTCAGCCTGCTGCGCCTGCACCGGCTGTTGCTGGGCCGCGGCGGCCGGGGCCTGCATGGCCGGCTGCTGGCGTGCGGCCTGCGGCGGCTGTTTGCCTGCCGGAGCGTCAGCCGTGCCGGTCATCCGGTGGATCAAGGAATTCAGACCAAAGCGGCGCTGCCCGTCGGGCTGCTGCTGCGCATTTTGCTGCTGTTGCGGCTGCGGTGCCGGTGCGGCAGGGGCCGCTGCCGCACGCGGCTGCTGAACCCGTTGCGCTGCCGCCTGCAGGCGCTCCAGCGCTTGCGGCGACGGGGTGCCCGGAGCAGGTGCCCTCGGCGCCACAAAAGCGTCAGGCTGCGGCTCGGGTGTTGTTGCCTGCGGGCGGAATTCCGGAACCTGCGGCTGATAGGCCGGCGGCGGCAGACCGTCGTTGTCCACCAGTTCCGGCTCTTCAAAGATGTCTTCAGCCTGTTCCTGCGCGGCGGCCTGCTGCGCGTTCATCTCTTCGAACAGCGACGGCTCTTCCAGCTGCGCGGCTTCGGGTTGAACAGCCTCCGGGGCCGGGGCGGCCGCGGCTGCTGCTGCAGGCTGCTCAACCGGGGTTTCCAGTTCCAGCGGTGCCGGACGGGTATCTTCAACACTGACAGTCTGGCGCAGCGGCGCCGACATCGGACGGCGCGGCACCGGCATTTCGGTGTTCACATCCACAGCGTCGATACCAGTGGCAACAACGGAAACCCGCATCTTGCCTTCCATGCCGGTGTCCAGGGTCGAGCCGACGATGATGTTGGCGTCCGGATCCACTTCCTCGCGGATGCGGTTGGCGGCTTCGTCCAATTCGAACAGGGTAAGGTCGTGGCTGCCAGTGATGTTGATCAGCACGCCGCGCGCGCCGCGCAGGCTGATTTCATCGAGCAGCGGGTTGGCAATCGCCTTCTCGGCGGCCTGAACCGCGCGGTCCTCGCCCTCGCCCTCGCCGGTGCCCATCATCGCCTTGCCCATCTCGTCCATCACCGCGCGCACGTCGGCAAAGTCGAGGTTGATCAGGCCCGGGCGCACCATCAGGTCAGTGACGCCCTTGACGCCCTGATACAGCACGTCATCCGCCATCGAGAACGCCTCGGTGAAGGTGGTCTTTTCATTGGCCAGGCGGAACAGGTTCTGGTTCGGGATGATGATCAGCGTATCGACGACCTTTTGCAGGCTTTCGACACCTGCTTCGGCCTGACGCATCCGCTTGAGGCCCTCAAACTGAAACGGCTTGGTCACAACACCGACGGTCAGCACGCCCAATTCGCGCGCGGCCTGCGCGATGATCGGCGCAGCACCTGTGCCGGTGCCGCCGCCCATGCCGGCAGTGATAAAGCACATATGCGCGCCCGCCAGATGGTCGACGATCTGCTCGATGCTTTCTTCGGCCGCGGCGGAGCCGACCTGCGGGCGGGCGCCAGCGCCCAGTCCTTCGGTCACTTTCACACCCAGCTGGATGCGGCTTTTGGCCGAGGCCTGCTGCAGCGCCTGCGCGTCGGTGTTGGCCACGACGAATTCAACGCCGTCCAGCTCCTTGGCAATCATGTTGTTGACGGCGTTGCCGCCGGCCCCGCCGACACCAAATACCGTGATCTTCGGCTTCAACTCTTCCTGCCCGGGCATCGAAAGATTCAACGTCATGCTCATACCGCCTGTGTTACCCGCCCTTCCCGCAAAGGGCTTTTTCCTGTGCTATTACCATAATCTTACCGCGCAGAGGCTGTTTCGTCATCCCAAAAAGCACAACGAGCCACAAAATACGGCCTCATTCTAAGGCTTAAACCGCGGTATTTCGCCGTCCCTAGCAGATATTGGGGATCCAGCACAAGCCACACACAACACAGATGTCGCATCCGCAAAATCACTTCTGCGGAAGACATCTTTCCTGATACGTGGCTGGCCACTGCCCGGCCTGCTGAATCGCCGCGTTTGCCGCGGACGTTAAGAACAACCTAACGGGTCCTGCCGACGCTGTCACGCCCTCTTTGATCCGTCAGGCAGAATTGAAAAGCGGCTTACCAGTTGTCCCGGAACCAGCGCACGGCCCGTCCCAAAGTGCCCGCCGGATGACGGCTGGCGGGCATCTCGAAATCCCACCATTCGTCCTGCGGATGGGCGGCAAACAGGCACAGCCCCACCGCCGAGGCAAAGCCCGGACCGGTCGCCGATTGCGGCAGGCCATGCACCCGCAGCGGGCGGCCCAGCCGCACCTGCTGACCCAGGATCCGGCTCGCCAGCCCGTCCAGCCCCATGATCTGGCTGGAACCGCCGGTCAGCACGATCTGCTGGCTGGGAAGATACTCGAACCCGGCTGCATCCAGCCGTGTGCGCACCTCTTCCAGGATTTCCTCCACACGGGGCCGCATGATGCCGATCAGCTCGGCGCGGCTGACAGTGCGGCGGTCATGCTCCCAATCGCCGGTATCACCGCCGATGTCGATCATATCCCGGTCATCGGCGCCAGTGGCATGCACCCCGCCGCAAAAGGTCTTGATACGCTCGGCATTGGTCAGCGGCACCCCCAGCCCCATCGAAATGTCGCTGGTGATGTGATCACCGCCCAGACGCACCGCGTCGGCATAGATCATATGTTTCTTCATGAAGACCGAGATCGAAGTGGAACCGCCGCCCATGTCGATACAGGCCGCCCCCAGCTCCTGCTCGTCCTCGACCAGCGCCGAAAACCCCGAGGCATAGGCCGAGGAGGCAATCCCCGCCAGCTCCAGATCGCAGCGCTGGATGCAGCGCACCAGGTTTTGCACCGCGATGGCATCCACCGTCAGCATATGCATGTCGACCGCCAGGGTCTGCCCCATCTGGCCGCGCGGATCGCCCAGGCCCGAGCGGTTATCCAGTGCAAAATTCACCGGCTGCGCATGTATCACCTCGCGGCCCGCGCCGTATTCCGGCACTTCGCAGGACGCCAGCACCTGCGCCACCTCATGCTCCGAGACCACCTGGCCTTCAAGATCCAGCTTGGCGTCCAGACCGTAAGAGCGCGGATTGGCGCCGGAGAAACAGGCGATCACGTGGTCAACCCGCACCTCAGCCATCTTCTGCGCCGCCTGCACCGCAGTACGGATGGCGCGTTCGGTTTCCTGCATGGCATTGATTTCGCCGAACTGAACACCACGCGACCGCGTGGTCGCGGCCCCGATCACCCGGAACCCCGACTGCCCGGCCAAGGCCCCGATCGAACCGTCTTCGCTCAGCCGTCCGGTGCCGTCAAACCGCAGCACCAGGCAAGCGATCTTGGAACTACCCACGTCAAGAATGGCCACTACGCCGCGCTGCATCGCCTGGCGCCGCATCTGCCGCATGGCCCGCTGCGATTGATAGAGATCTGTCATATTACTGCCCGCCCCCATTCAGCTGCCGGATCCGCCACCAATTTTCCACTGAGTTTTCCGTCATGCGGATGGTCGGGCGCCCAGCCAGGCGCATATCCACCGCTGCCACATCGCGTTCCAGCAAATCCTGCACTTCACTCACCGCCAGCACCCGCTCCAGCGCGCGCACCGGCTGCTCCGCCGGCAGCATGATCCGCTGCTTGCGATCCAGCACCACGTCCCAGCGCCGCTCGCCTACACGGACCAGCCCGCGCAGCCGCGGCCCCAGCGGTTTCGCCGCCGCAAACAGGCGCAGCGCCTGCGCCGCGTGTTGCTCGGCCCCTTTGCCGGCGATCAGCGGCAGGTCCGGGTGCAAGTTGCGGCGGCCCAGCTCGGCCACGTGAATGCCGTTCTCATCCAGCAGCGCCAGCCCCTCGCGGCTGCGCCAGATCAGCGCCGGCTCGCGTTCCTCGACGTCCACTTGCAGGATGCCGCCAGGGCGGATCCGCACTCTCGCAGTCTTTACCGGATCCAGCCCGGTGATCACATCGCGGATCTGCTCCAAATCCAGATCAAAGGAGCTGACGGGAAAATCTGCCGGCACCACCTCGCGGATGTCTTGCGCCACGCTGGCGCCCGCACCGTCCACCGCCATCACATTGACCATGAACTCGGGCCGCTCCTCGATTGCGGCGCGGGCGTCGTTGATCAGTCCCTGCAGCGCGGCTCGGCGGCTCTCATCCGCCAGATAGGCACTGCCCGCAGCGAAAATCAGGCAGAACGGCACTCCGATGCGCAGGCCGAACCGGATACCCGGCGTCAGCATCCAGCGCTGCAGCCGGTACTTCAGCCGCGACGGCGCCGGATCCGCGCGCCCTTCGCTGCCGCCGCTGCGGCGGAAACGCCCCTTCAGCGGTTGCATGAGGCATCCTCCACCATCCAGGCGCAGAGTTCGCCGAACGTCATGCCCAGATGTGCTGCCTGCTCCGGCACCAGCGAAGTCGGCGTCATGCCGGGCTGGGTGTTGGTCTCCAAAAGGATCAGCCCGCTGGCGCCGCGCGCCTCATCCCAGCGGAAATCGGTGCGGCTGACACCGCGGCAGCCCAGCACCTCATGCGCCTTCAGCGCATATTCCAGGCAAAGGTCATGGATTTCCCGCGGCAGGTCCGCGGGCAGCACATGGCGCGATCCGCCCGGCTTGTATTTGGCGTCGTAATCATACCAGCCATCGGTCAGGATATCGGTCACCGTCAGCGCCCTGTCGCCAACAACAGTGGTGGTCAGCTCGCGCCCCGGTGCATAGGTCTCGACCATCACCTCGGCAGGCATTTCCTCGGACAACTGCGGCGGGCCGTTGGCGGCCTCATGCACGATATAGATGCCGACGCTGGAACCTTCATTGTTGGGTTTCACCACATAAGGCGGCGCCATCACGTGGCCTGCGCTCACATCGTCTTTGGCAAACAGGCCGCTTTCGACAACCGGCAGCCCGGCGGCGCGGTAAACTTCCTTGCAGCGCTGCTTGTCCATTGCCAGCGCCGAGGCCAGCACACCGGAATGGGTATAGGGGATTTGCAGCCATTCCAGCACACCCTGGACGCAGCCATCCTCGCCCCAGCGCCCGTGCAGCGCGTTGAAGACCACATCCGGCTTGATTTCCAGAAGGCGCGCATGCAGGTCGGTGCCCGCATCCGCCTCAACAACCTCGAACCCCTCACCGCGCAAAGCGGCCGCGCATTCACGGCCGCTGGACAGCGATACCTCGCGTTCGGCTGACGGTCCGCCCATCAGCACCGCGACTTTCGGGAGTGCCCTGCTCGACTTACTCACCACAAGCGCCTCAATATGCGGGGCTTTGCGCCCCTGGTTATTGGAACCCCTGAGCGGGCCCGCCTTATCTCTATGCGCCGGCGCATTGCCGGCTGATTCTTGCGGGGCCTTGCGCCCCAGTGTCTGCGGGGCTTTGCGCCCCAGTGTCCGCAGGGCGGTCCGCCCCTGAAACCGGCATAGCATTGCCGCCTCTTCGGCACCCTAACGCCCCAAATCTTACCGGCGTGTTAACGGTGCCTTTACCACGATTAAGAATTTCCGCCGCCCGGACCCGGTTCAGGCCTCATGGTTCCCCCAAGCGGCGGCAACGGAAGCCTTTGTCAACGCTCAGGTATTCCAGTTATTCGGGAAGCGGATCACCAATCCGCATGATTTCCCACTCTAGCGTGATGCCGGAATCATCGTAAACCTTTTTCCGCACATCTTCGCCCAGACCTTCCAAATCTGCGGCAGTTGCGCCACCGGTGTTGATCAGAAAGTTGGAATGTTTCTCGCTCATCTGGGCACCGCCGCGCTGCGCACCGCGCATGCCGGCGCTGTCGATCACCTTCCAGGCCTTCAGATCATGCACGTCATCCGCACGGCCTGTGGATGAGAACCCCGCCGGATTGCGGAAGGTGGAACCGGCCGAGCGGTCGCGGGTCGGCTGGGTCTCATCGCGCTTCTGCAGCTGCGCCTCCATTCGGGCGTGCAGCTCTGCCGGATTGCCCTTGGGTCCGCGCAGTTTGGCCGAAACCAGCACCGCACCCTCCGGGAAAGCGGTCTGACGGTACTCAAAGCTCAGCTCTTTTGCGGTAATCTCGCGGATCTCCCCCTGCCGCGTCACAATGGTGGCAGACACGAACACATCCGCGGTGTAGCTGCCGTAACAGCCCGCATTCATCCGCACTGCGCCGCCGATTGAGCCGGGAATGGTACGAAGGAAGGTCAGGTCGATGCCTGCATCTGCCGCACGCTTCGCCACATGGGCATCCAGCGCCGCGGCGCCCGCGGTGACGGTGTCGCCATCGGTCTCAATACCGTTGAAGCCCCGGCCCAGCCGCACCACCACCGCCCGCAAGCCGCCGTCGCGCACAATCAGGTTCGACCCCACCCCCATCGGGAAAACAGGCACAGCCGAATCGAGGCCGCGCAGGAATGCTGCCAAATCGTCAATATCCGCAGGCTGGAACAGACAGTCCGCGGGCCCGCCCACGCGCAGCCAAGTCAGCTCCGCCAGCGGCTTGCCTTCCAAGAGCCGCCCGCGAGCCGCCGGTAGTACCTCTTCAATTTGCGCCGCCATCTTCGTTTCCGCCCCAAATTCCAGCCAGTGAACGCGCATAGTCCGTAAACAAGATGCCCGCCGAAATAAAGAGACATCGCAATCTCGCGGCTATTGTGCTGGTGATCCTCCAAACACAGGCCCAGCCCCAGCCATATCAGCACCAGCACCCAGACAAGCACCAGGCCCGCAGCCGGCCAATGCCATCTCTGGCGGGCAAAGTAATAGAAGCCGATCAGCCAAACCGCTCCAAAAGCCAGCCAAATTGCAGTAACTGCCACCATTGCCAAACCCCGCGGCCGGCAGTCCGCAGGCCGGCTTCAACACAACAAAAAACGGTGCTACCGCATAAGTAGTGGCAAAGCCGGAAACATTTTGTAAACACGCGGCAGCAATCCGCCGCCGTCAGCGCCCGGCGGTGCGCTTGATCCACCGCCCAAGATAGATTACCGGCCAGCGCAGCACCGACATTCCGGCGAGCAGCACCGCCAGCCCCCACCAGGGGCCGTTTTCATAAGTGACATAGCCAAGCAGTGGAATACCCAGTGCAATCAGCACATAAGCGCGCCGCCAGTGGTTGTCCCGGCTCGGGATCATCGCCAGCACATTGGCGGTCAGCGCCCAGATCGCGGCAAGGGTCAGCGACAGCGTCATCCGGCACCCCCAGTGTTCTGGAGCCCGCCCGCGGCAGGCACCGTTTTCCTTACGGAAAACGACCCGGATTTTTCGAAAAATCCGGCCACCGGCAGCCGCACCCTAGCGCTCCAGCCGCGCAGGAAGGCCGTTGGCCCAGGCGCTGATGGTGCCGGCGCCGAGACAGACCACCATATCACCGGGGCGCGCCTGTTCGCGCACCAGGCGCTCCAGATCTTCTTCGCTGAGGATGGCGCGGGCGTGGCGGTGGCCGTGGCGGATAAGACCGGCCACCAGATCATCGCGGCCGGCACCCTCAATCGGGTCTTCGCCTGCCGCGAACACCTCGGCAATCGCCACCACATCCGCCTCGTTGAAACAGGCGCAGAAATCGTCAAACAGATTCGACAGGCGCGAATAGCGGTGCGGCTGGTGCACCGCAATCACCCGGCCCTCGCTGGCCTGGCGCGCCGCCTTCAGCACCGCGGCAATCTCCACCGGGTGATGGCCATAGTCGTCGATGATGGTAACGCCGTTCACCTCGCCCACTTTGGTAAAGCGGCGGTTCACGCCGCCGAACGCCGCCAGCGCCTCGCGGATCTCAGTGCTGTTCATCCCCAGATGCCGGGCCACCGCCACGGCGGACAAGGCGTTGGAGACATTGTGATCGCCGGGCATCGGCAGGGTGCAGCCCTCGATCACCCGGTCTTCGGCCTGCAGATGCACATCGAAATGGGCCACGCCGCCCTTGTAGGTCAGGTTCACCGCCCGCACGTCGGCCTGCGCGTTGAAACCATAGGTCACAACCCGCCGGTCGGAAATCCGGCCGATCAGCGCCTGGACCTCAGGGTGGTCGGTGCAGCAGACCGCCACACCGTAAAACGGGATGTTGGAGACAAACTCCAGAAACCCGTCGCGCAAGGTATCAAAGTCGCCCCAATGCTCCATATGCTCGGGGTCGATGTTGGTCACAACCGCGATGGTTGCAGGCAGCCGGTTGAAGGAGCCGTCGCTTTCGTCCGCCTCGACCACCATCCATTCGCCCTGCCCCATCCGCGCGTTGGAGCCATAGGCGTGAATGATGCCGCCGTTGATGATCGTGGGGTCAAAGCCGCCGGCCACCATCAGCTCCGCCATCATGGTGGTGGTGGTGGTCTTACCATGGGTGCCGGCAATGGCGACGTTGGATTTCAGCCGCATGAGTTCGGCCAGCATGTCCGCCCGGCGCACCACCGGCAGGCCGCGCAGGCGGGCCTCGTCCAGCTCCGGATTGCCCGGTTTGATCGCCGAGGAGGTCACCACAACCGCGGCCTCCTCCAGGTTTTCCGCCTTCTGGCCGACAAAAATCCGCGCGCCCAGCTCTTCCAGCCGACCGGTGATCTTCGAAGATTTCAGGTCTGAGCCCTGCACCATGTACCCGAGGTTCAGCAGCACCTCGGCGATGCCCGACATGCCGATGCCTCCGATCCCCACGAAATGGATCGGGCCGACGTCTCCGGGCAGTTTGGTTGCAGGGTTCATGGGCGTTATCCTTCCTCGGCCAGTTGCTCCACCAGCGCCGCCAGTCGTTCGGCGGCATCGGGGACCCCGGCGCTCAGTGCAGCGGTTGCCATCTGAGTGGCAGCCTGCGGGTTACTCAGAATCGCGCCCATATGCTCTGCCAGAACCGGGATATCAAGGGCGCTTTCCGGGATCATCACGGCGGCATTGGCGTCAACCAGTCCGCGGGCGTTGGCGCTTTGGTGGTCGCCTGCCGCAGCGGCAAAGGGGATCAGGACCGAAGGCCGCCCGATGATCGAGATATCGGCGACCGACGACGCCCCCGAACGCGAGATCACCAGCTGCGCCTCCGACATGCGCGCGGGCACGTCGGTAAAGAACGTCTGCACATCGGCATTGATGCCATGCTCAGCATAGAACGCATTGACCCGGTCCAGGTCTTCCTCCCGCGCCTGATGCGACACCCGCAGATACCGGCGGATATTCTCAGGCAGCGCGGCAACCGCCGCAGGCACCACGTCAGAGAGGATCCGCGCGCCCTGGCTGCCGCCCATCACCAGCAGCGACATCGGGTAATCGCCCGGCGGAATATAGGCCGCACCCGCCCGCTCCATCACCGCGCTGCGCACCGGATTGCCCACATGCTCATGCGCAACACCTTCGGGCAGCGCCGCCGGCCAGGTGCCGCAGGCCACCCCTGCAACCCGCTTGGCAAACAACTGGTTCACCCGGCCCAGCACCCCGTTCTGCTCATGGATCATCCGCGGCAGCTTCAAAAGCGTCGCCGCCCCCAGCGCCGGGATCGACGGGTAGCCGCCAAAGCCAATCACCGCATCGGGCCGCTCGCGCCGCATCTGCATTGCCATCGACAGCACGCCGCCTGCGATCTTCGGCCCCGCCAGCGCCTTGGCCAGCAGCCCGCCGCGGGCAAAGGTGGCCGAGGAGACCTCGGAAATCTCCACCGCGCTGGGAAACGCTGCGGTGTAACGCGCGCCGCGCGCATCCGTTGACAGTTTCACCCGCCAGCCGCGGGCCAGCATCGTCTCAGCCAGCGCCTGCGCAGGAAACATATGGCCGCCGGTCCCGCCGGCAGCCATCAAAAGCAGTTTCTGTGCCATCCCAGGAGGTCTCTTTCCAAATCTCGTCAGCGGCCGCGGCCGTTCAGGTAGTCGGCAATCCCGCCCTGCGGACGGGTCCGGGTAAAGGCCAGCAGCATACCCACCGCGATGCCGGTGGCAATCAGCGAGGATCCGCCGTAGCTGACAAACGGCAAAGTCATGCCTTTGGCAGGCAGCAGCCGCACCGCAACCCCCATGTTGATCATCGCCTGCACGCCGAACATGCACACCAGCCCGGTGCCCGCCAGGCGGATAAACGTATCGCGCTCGCGCATCAGCCGGAACAGCGAACGCACCACGATCGAGGCATAAAGCGCGATCAGCACCACCACCAGCACCAGCCCGTATTCCTCAGCCGCAACTGCGACGATGAAATCGGTATGGGCATCCGGCAGCGACCATTTCACTTGGCCTTCGCCAACGCCAACCCCGAACAGCCCGCCCTCGCGGATCGCATTGGTGGCATAGCCCAGCTGGGTGGTGGGATCGACATCGGGGTTCAAAAAACCGTCGATGCGGCGGGCAAAGTGTTCTGAGCTGTTATAGGCAAAGACACCGCCCATCACGACCACGGCCGCCATGCAAACCAGCAGCAGCATTGGCGCACCGGCGACGAAATACATCACCCCCCAGCCGAACAGGATCAGGCTCGCCTGGCCGAAATCCGGCTGCAAAACCAGCATCATCACCACCATCATGCACAGCGCAAAAGACATCAGCGTGCCCGGCGGGCCGTTGATCTGCTGGCTGGCCGCAATCATCCAGGCGGCGACCACGATGAAACCGGGCTTCAGGAACTCCGAAGGCTGCAGCGAGGCAAACCCTAGCGAATACCAGCGCACCGCGCCCTTGCCGAAATCAGTGCCGAAAATCGGCAGGAAGGCCAGCGCCACAAAGGCCAGGGCAAACCCCAGCACCGCCAGCCGCCGCACCAGCGTGGGCGACATCACGGATGTCACCAGCATCGCCATCAGCGCCGTCAGGCCGAAAACCGCCTGCCGCTGCACATAGTGGAAATTGCCGAACCCGTTCCGCTCCGCCAGCGGCACCGAGGCCGCCAGCCCCAGCAAGAGCCCGATCACGAACAGCATCAGGATGCAGGACATTGTCCATTTATCCAGCGTCCGCCACCACTTGGGAAGAATCGGCTCACCTGCCTGCACGGGAACCGCGCCATAGACCATCTCAGTCATGGGAATACCGCCACTATATGCCTCGTTCCGCCCCATTTTTCGGGGTCTCACAGAAACTGTAACGAAACGTGAGCCGCGGCGCCAGAAAAAGAACACAGTTCGGCGGAAAACCACCGCCCGCGCGGCGGGTCATCTTGACAGGCAGGAAGCTGCCAGATCGCCGGCGCCAATCCGCCAGCCTGCTCTTGCCGGCCTCCCCCTTGCGCCAGCGCCGGTTCCGTGGTCGATGCGCGCCATGCAGATAAACACTTTGATTCTCGGCGCCGGCGCGGCAGGCATGATGTGTGCGCGCTACTCGGGCGGCAGCACCCTGGTGATCGACCACGCCAAGGCGCCGGGCGAGAAGATCCGCATCTCCGGCGGCGGCCGCTGCAACTTCACCAATATGTATGCGGAAGCAAAAAACTACCTGTCCGCCAACCCGCATTTCTGCAAATCGGCACTGGCCCGCTACACCCAGTGGGATTTCATCGGACTGGTGGACCGCCACGGCATCACCTGGCACGAGAAGACCCTGGGCCAGCTGTTCTGCGACGGCTCCGCCAAGCAGATCATTGCCATGCTGACGCAGGAGATGGCACAGGCTGGTGCGGACCTCTGGCTGCAAACCTCCGTCGAAGCAGTGGAGCAGGTCGCAGACGGCTTCCGCGTCCAGCTGCTGCGCGAGGGCAAGCCGCAAACCGTCACCTGCCGCAATCTGGTGCTGGCCACCGGCGGCAAGTCGATTCCCAAAATGGGCGCCACCGGGCTTGCCTATGATCTGGCCCGCCAGTTCGGGCTGGAAATCACCGAGACCCGCCCGGCGCTGGTGCCCTTCACCTTCCCCGATGGCCGTTTCCAGCCGCTGGCCGGGGTCGCCCTGCCCGCGCGGCTCTCAAACACCCGCACCGGCTTTGACGAGGCGCTGCTGTTCACTCACCGCGGCCTCTCCGGCCCCTCGGTGCTGCAGCTCTCCTCCTATTGGCGCGAAGGGGAGGAAATCACGGTGAACCTGATCCCGGAAACGCCGCTCTACGACCTGTTGCGCGACCAGCGCCAGGTCGAGGGCCGCCGCGACCTGACAACTGAACTGGCGCGCCACCTGCCCGGCAAGCTGGTGGACTTCCTTGCCCCGCAACTGGGCCTCAAGGGCCGCCTGGCAGACCAATCCGACGCCGCGCTCACAGCCCTCTGCGAGGCGCTGCAAAACTGGCAATTGCTGCCCGCAGGCACCGAGGGCTACCGCACCGCCGAAGTCACCCTGGGAGGCATCTGCACCGATGGCCTCTCCTCCAAAACCATGGAGGCCAAAGCGGCGCCCGGCCTCTACGCCATCGGCGAGGCGGTGGCTGTCACCGGCTGGCTCGGCGGCTACAACTTCCAATGGGCCTGGTCATCGGGCCATGCAGCCGGCACCGCCATCGCCGACAGCCGCTAAGGCCGGCTTGACACCGCACGCGGCGGCATTCATCATAGTTACCATGATAATATAAATGGAGAAACACCATGACCGCCCCCTTCCAACTGGTCGCCAAGATCACTCCGAAACCGGAACACATGCAAGATGTGCGCCAAAGCCTGCTGGACATTCTGGAACCGACCCGGGCCGAGCCCGGCTGCCTGAAGTTCCTGCTGGCCGAAGGCCGCGATGGCGATTGCTTCTACCTGGATGAAGAATGGGCCGGCGACGAAGCCCTGGCAGCGCATTACGCGGCGGATTACATCACGCCGATTTTCGCCAAATATGAAGCCTGGCTTGCGAAACCGGTCGAGATCCACAAGATGACCGCGCTGGCCTGACGCCCATGTTCTTCCTCAAGGAACTTCCGTCGCAGCAGATGGTCGGCACCTACGCCAAGGATTACGGCGCCGACCCCGCCCATATCTCCAGCGCGCTTGTGATGATGCGCCGCGCCAGCCTGCTGATCCGCAGCCTCGACGCCTATTTTGCCGCCCACGGGCTGTCGCAGCTGCGGTTCCTGGTGCTGATCGTGATCGACCGGGAACCGGACCGCACCTCGCTGACGCCGAATGAGATCGCCCAGCGTATCGACGTGTCGAAACCGGTGATGACCCGCACCCTGCAATCGCTGCACAAAGACGGGCTGATAACCGTATCAGACAACCCCTCCGACGGACGCTCCAAAGACGCCGCGCTGACCCCCGAGGGCCGCCAGCGGCTGCAGGACACCCTGCCCGGCTACTTCAGCCTCCTGTCAGAGGCGATGACCCAGCCGTCCGCCGCCGCGGGCTGACCCTCAAGGATCTTCCGCTTCGGAGCCGCCTTCGCTTGAGCTTTAACGGCCAGGGACAGCCTCCGGGATCAAGCGGAATTGCCGAGGGCCCCCGCCCCGGCGGGGAGACGGCCATTCCGCTTGAGCACGGGGGATGGCTCTGGCAGGCAAAGACCAAGTGAAGGCGGATGCGATGCGGATTTTCCGCTTGGGTGAGCCTGAAGCCCCCCTAATCTTCAATGAACACGCTTTTGTTCGGCGTCACCCCGCGGGTATAGGTGCAGAACGTGTCATGCGCCTCCGGCGTGGTGGTGTGGATCTTGATATTGGTGATCACCTCCACCGCACCGAACTCCAGGCAGGCCTTCACCGCCCGTTTCACAATCTCCAGCAGCTGGTCCAGCTCGCCCCTCATGGTGGTTTCCATCGCCCCCGCCTGGAACGGCACGCCCGAGGCTTTCACAACCGCAATGGCCCGATCGACCGCCTCGAAGTTGTTCCCTTCGCGCAGCCGTGGAATGACCTGAAAGGCCAGCATTACGGTGTTCCTGGCATCTGCGGTTTCTGCCATGCGTCTTGCGCCTTCTTGCCGGCGGCCTCAGCCCAGCCGCGCCTTCACTTCTGCCGCGAAATCATCGCCGCGCTGTTCAAAATTGTCATATTGATCAAAACTCGCCGCCGCAGGCGCCAGCAGCACGGTGTCACCCGCCTGCGCCTCTGCCATGGCGCGCTCCACCGCCGAAGCCATGGTGGTGCAGACCTCCGCCTCCACATCCAGCTGCAAGGCAAACCCCGCCGCCTCGCGCCCGATCACATAGGCTTTGGCGACATTGCCGGTTTTGCCCTGAAACGCCTCCAGCCCGCCGTCTTTCTCCAGCCCGCCGCAGATCCAGCGGATGCTCTTGAAGGCACTTACGGCTTTCACTGCGCTGTCCACATTGGTGGCCTTGCTGTCATTCACATAGCGCACGCCGCCCGCCTCAGCTATGGTCTGGCTGCGGTGCGGCAGGCCGGGAAATGTCGCCATGGCATCGCCAATCAGCCGCGGCGCCAGCCCCAGGGTGCGCGCCGCCGCATAAGCCGCGCAGGCGTTCTGGTGGTTATGCGCGCCCGGCAGCCCGGACATTGCGCGCAGATCAATCGACGCCGCCTGCCGCCCCTTGCGGTATTCCGACAGGAACCCCTTGCGCGCAAAGACCTGCCAGCCCGGTCCGGTCAGCTTGCGCGCCGCAGAAACCCGGATCACCCGGTCGTCGCCAGGACCCTCGGACAGCTGGCCTGCCAGAAACAGCCCCTCATCCTCGTCGGTGCCAATCACCGCGCGGTCCGGCCCGCCCTCGGCAAACAGCCGCCGCTTGGCCGCAAAATAGCCGCCCATGCCGCCATGCCGGTCCAGATGGTCCGGGCTGAGGTTGGTGAACACCGCCACATCCGGTGTCAGCGCGCGGGCCAGCTCGGTCTGATAGCTCGACAGCTCCAGCACCACCACGCCGCCATTGCCCGGCGGATCAATGTCCAGCACCCCGCGGCCGATATTGCCCGCCAGCTGGCTTTCGCGCCCGGCCTCCTGCAGGATGTGATGCAGCAGCGCCACCGTGGTTGATTTTCCGTTTGACCCCGTCACCGCCACCACCCGCGGCGGCTGGTCATGCATCTGCCATTCGGCATCGGCGAAAGAGCGGAAGAACAGCCCGATGTCATTGTCCACCGGCACGCCCGCATCCATCGCGGCGCGGATCACCGGATTGGGCTTGGGATAAAGATGCGGAATGCCGGGCGAGGTGATCAGCGCCGCCATACCGTCAAAAGCGCCGGCTTTGTGCAGGTCGCGGCAGCCGAAGCCTTCCGCCTCCGCCGCCTCCCGCGCAGCAGGATTGTCGTCCCAGCAGACCGCCTCAGCCCCGCCTGCCCGCAAGGCACGCGCCGTCGCAAGGCCCGAACGGCCCAGCCCCAGCACCGCCACCTTGGCGCCCTCATATCCTTTGACCGGGATCATCGCCTGCCCTCATCCTGATGAATTTGCTTCTGCGGCACATTGCACAGGTGCAAGCCGGGCTTCAAGCGCTGCCCCGGCACGGGTCCCAGGCCCGTGCCACGCCCAACAATTGGCAGGCAGGCAAAGCCTGCCGAAATTGGCGGGAGCATGCCCCCGTTGCGCATCCGCCGTACGCTGCCCTCACCGCATCTTCACCCGGGCGGGCTACGCTCCTCCCGTTGCAGCAAGAACACCAGGAGACCGGCCCCCTCAGACCACCTCTTCATCGGGTGCAGGGCGGGTCCGCACAGGCCAATAGACGGACATGGCCCCTGACAAGGGCCATCCGATGCTCCGCTCCCCCGGCGGCGCCGCCTTCTTCATAAGGAAAAACCGCGCCAAGCCTCAGCCCCGCGCGGTTTCATGAAATGCAAAAGCTTCACCACCCGCCGGAAGCCCTGGCGCGGCGGCCAAAACCGGTGCCTTACCGGACTTTCAGCGTCGCCAGGCCGATCATTGCCAGGATCAGCGAGATGATCCAGAAGCGGATCACGATCTGCGGCTCGGCCCAGCCCTTCTTCTCGTAGTGATGATGGATCGGCGCCATCAGGAAGACCCGCCGCCCGGTGCGTTTGAAATAGAGCACCTGAATGATCACAGACAGCGCCTCAACCACAAACAACCCGCCGACAATGGCCAGCACCAGCTCATGCTTGGTGGCGACCGCAATGGCACCCAGCGCCCCGCCCAGGGCCAGCGAGCCGGTGTCGCCCATGAACACCGCAGCAGGCGGCGCGTTGTACCACAAAAACCCCAGCCCTGCGCCGAACAGCGCGGCGCTGAAGATCAGGATCTCACCGGTTCCGGGCACATAATGCACGTCCAGATACTCGGTAAAATCGACCCGCCCCACCGCATAGGCAATGACACCCAGGGTGCCGGCCGCAATCATCACCGGCATGATCGCAAGGCCATCCAGCCCGTCGGTCAGGTTCACCGCATTGGCGGCACCGACAATGACGCAGATCGAAAACGGCACATAGAACAGGCCAAGATTGATCAGCGTGTCCTTGAACACCGGCAGCGCCAGCTGGTTCTGCAGCGCCTCCGGGTGGAACCGCGCAGCCAGAACCGAACACAGGGCTGCAATTGCAATCCCCAAGGCCAGCCGCAGCTTGCCCGAAACGCCAGCCGTGGTCTGTTTAGACACTTTGGCATAATCATCAGCAAACCCGATCAGCGCAAAGGCCAGCGTGACCAGCAGCACCATCCAGACAAAGGGATTATCAAGCCGCGCCCACAGCAGGGTCGACGACAGCAGTGCGCCGACGATCAGCAGCCCGCCCATGGTCGGCGTGCCCGCCTTAACGAAGTGCCCCTCCGGCCCGTCATCACGGATCGGCTGGCCCTTGCCCTGCTTGCGGCGCAGCACATTGATCAGCGGCTTGCCGAACAAAAAGCCAAAGACCAGCGCAGTCATAAAGGCGCCGCCTGCGCGGAATGTGATATAGCGGAAGAGGTTGAAAACATCCCCTCCGTCCGACAAAGCGGTCAGCCAATAGAGCATTTTGCTCTTCCCCCGATCCTTAGGTGTTTTCTGATTTGGGGCCGGATTGACCCATTTCGCGGATGCCGTCAACGATCTTGGCCAGCCCCATGCTGTTGGATCCCTTCGCCAGCACGATATCGCCGCCTGCAATGGCGGCGCTCAAACCCGGCAGGGCTTCGGCACTGGTTTCGTACCAGCCGCCGCGTTTTTCCTCTGGCAGCGCCGCATACAGCGCCTTCATCAAAGGGCCGACGCAGTGGATTTTCTCAATGCCCGCAACGGCCTGCAGCAAGGCAAGGCCGGCGTGAAGCTGTTCTTCCTGCGGGCCCAGCTCGCCCATGTCGCCAAGATAGGCAATCCGCCGGCCCGCGCCAGGCGTCGCCGCCAGCACCGTCAGCGCTGCCGCCATCGAGGTCGGGTTGGCGTTATAGCTGTCGTCCAGCAGGATGACCTCTCCGCCGTCCAGCCGGATCACCTCGCGCAGGCCGCGGCCCTTGACCGGCGACCACAGGGCAAGGCTTTCCACGGCGCGCGCGGGGTCAGCGCCCAGTGCTTCAACACAGGCCAGCGCGCCCAGAGCGTTCATCGCAAAATGCGCCCCAAGCGATTGAATGTGCAGCTCAACTTCGCGCCCGTTCGCGGTGGCGCGGGCAACGGTTTCCTCGCCCTCAATCACTGCAGAGTGCAGCTTGCAGTCCTCTGCGTTGCCGCCGAACCAACGCGCTGCAATGCCCAGATCAGCCGCCACGTCCCGCAGCACATGGGCCTCGGCAATATCGGCGTTCAGCACCGCAACGCCGCCGGGTTCCAGCCCTTCCATGATTGCGGCCTTCTCAAAGGCGATGCCCTCGACACTCTCAAACGCTTCCAGATGCACCGCGGCCACCGTGGTCACCATCGCCACATGCGGACGCGCCTGTTTCGCCAGCGGAGCAATTTCGCCGGGATGATTCATGCCGATCTCGATGACGGCAAACTCGGTATCACGCGGCATCCGCGCCAAGGTGAGCGGCACGCCCCAATGGTTGTTGTAGCTCGCCACGGCAGCATGGGTCCGGCCCTGGTCGGACAGCATCCGCGCCAGCATTTCTTTGGTCGAGGTCTTGCCGACCGAGCCGGTGACAGCAACGACCCTGGCCTGCGAGCGTGCCCGCGACGCCCGTCCCAAGGCCTCCAGCCCGGCCTGCACGTCGTCCACAATCAGCAGCGGCGCGTCAGAAGAAACACCTTCGGGGACGCGGGAAACCAGCGCCGCGCCAGCACCTTTTTCCAGCGCCTGCGCCACGAAATCATGGCCGTCGCGCGCGGCCTTCAAGGCCACGAACATATCACCCGACTCAATGGTGCGGGTGTCGATCGACAGGCCGGCTACAGACCAGTCCCCCTGCGCCTGCCCGCCGGTGGCTGCGGCGGCTTCGCTTGCAGTCCACAGCGTCATGCGAGCCTCCCGTCGAGGGCTGCCGCCGCAATACTGGCCTGCTCCACATCGTCAAACGGCAGCACGGTGTCACCCACGGTCTGGCCGGTCTCATGCCCCTTGCCGCAGACAATCAGCGCATCGCCCGGCCCCAGCATGTCGGCACCGCGCAGGATCGCCTCGGCGCGGTCGCCGATCTCGATGCAATCGGGCGCGCCGCCCTTGACCGCGGCGCGGATAATCGCCGGGTCTTCGCTGCGCGGGTTGTCATCCGTCACGATCACCGCATCGGCGTTCTGATGCGCCGCCTGCCCCATCAAGGGCCGCTTGCTGGTGTCGCGATCGCCGCCTGCCCCCACGATGGCAATCAGCCGGCCCAGCACATGCGGGCGCAGCGCCTTGATAGCGCTGGCAACGGCATCGGGCGTATGGGCGTAATCAACAAACACGGCAGAGCCATTGTCGCGCGACGCTGCCAGCTGCATCCGCCCCCGAACGGTGGTCAGATGCGGCAGGGTTTCAAACACCCGCTCCGGGTCCTCGCCGCCGGCAATCACCAGCCCGCAGGCCAGCAGCACGTTTTCCGCCTGAAAGCCGCCAATCAGGTTGAGGCGCAGCTGATGGGGTTTGTCGTGCCAGGAAAACCGCACATCCTGACCGGTGCCGTCATAGCGCAGCCCCATCAGGTTCAGATCGCCAAGGCCGCGGCCCACGGAAATCACCTCCTGCCCGCGGGCGGCGGCCACCGCGCGCATCTCGGCGCCGCGGGGGTCGTTCATGTTGATGACAGCCACACCCTCGTCCGGCAGCACCCGGCGGAACAGGCCTGCCTTGGCGTTGAAATAGGCCTCGAATGTCTCGTGGTAATCCAGGTGGTCCTGAGTGAAATTGGTGAAACCCGCTGCCGCCAGCTGCACCCCGTCCAGACGCCGCTGGTCCAGCCCGTGCGAAGACGCCTCCATTGCGGCATGGGTCACGCCTGCTGACGCGGCCTCTGCCAGGGCACGGTGCAGGGTGATCGGTTCCGGCGTGGTATGGGCCAGCGGATAGCTCCAGGCGCCCTCGATACCGGTGGTGCCCATGTTGACGGCCTCATGGCCCAGTTCACTCCAGATTTGGCGCACAAACGTCGCCACGGATGTCTTGCCATTGGTGCCGGTCACCGCAACCACGGTCTGCGGCTGGCCGCCGAACCAGAGCGCTGCCGCATAAGCCAACGTCTGGCGCGGGTCCTCGACCACCACCAGCGCGGCGTGGCTTTCGTCCAGCACCTTGGCAGCAATGCCCGCGCCCGCGGCATCGGTTAGAATGGCCGAGGCGCCCAGCTCCAGCGCGGCGGGGATGAACTTCGCTCCATGCACCTGGCTGCCCGGGAGAGCTGCAAAAAGAAAGCCCTCGCGCACCTCCCGGCTGTCCACTGCCAGGCCGCGGATCTGCGGATCGGCACCGCCGCGGGCAGTGAGCCCCAATTGGCTCAGAGGCTGGTCTGGTCTGCTGCTGCTCATGGCGGCCCTCACCTGGTTCAGTTCGAGGTGAGGGTTATACCAGTCACCTCTGCGGGTTCAACTTGCGGACGCAGGCCCAAGAGCGGTGCCACCCGCCCGATCATCTCAGCCGCCACCGGGGTGGCAGTCCAGCCTGCGGTGCGGCGCTCCTCGCCGTGGGCAATAATGGAGGGTTCGTCCAGCGTCACGATCAGCACATATTCCGGGTCATGTGCCGGAAAAATAGAGGCAAAAGTGGCAATCACCTTATCATCATAATAGCCGCCCTGCGGCTTGGGCTTGTCGGCGGTGCCGGTCTTGCCGCCGACCTGATAGCCCTCGACCTCGGCAAAAGACGCAGTGCCCTCGCTGACCACCTTGCGCAACATCTTGCGTGCGGCGGCGGCGGTGCTTTCGCTCAGCACCCGTTCCCCGAGCTGCGGGGCGCTCTGCTTCAGAATCGTCGGCGCCACATAGCGGCCGCCATTGGCAATCGCCGCATAGCCCGCCGCCAGATGCATCGGCGTGGTGGAAATGCCGTGGCCGTAGGAAATGGTCATTGCCGACAGTTCCGACCAGTTGGCGGGCAGCAGCGGTTTGCCGCCTTTGGCTTCGGAAATTTCAAACGGGGTCGGATCCAGCATGCCCAGCGTATCAAGGAAGCTTTTCTGCCGCTCCACCCCGATCTGCTGCGCCAGCCGCGCGGTGCCGATGTTGGAGGATTTGACGATGATCTTGGTCACCGACATCTCGTTGCCGTAGTTGCGGAAATCGCGGATCGCAAAGCGCCCCCAGCGCAGCGGGCCGCGGGTGTCGATCACCGTATCGGCGCCGACCAGCCCCAGATCCATCGCCTGCGCGGCGGTGAAAATCTTGAAGGTGGAGCCAAGTTCATACACCCCCTGCACCGCGCGGTTGAACAGAGGGCTGACCGAGGGGTCAAAGCCGGACGCCGGCGGGCGCGGACGGTCGTTGGGGTCGAAATCCGGGAAGGACACAACCGAAATCACCTCGCCCGTATGGGCATCCATCAGAATCGAGGTGGCACCTTTGGCGTTCATCAGCTTCATGCCGCCGTAAAGCACCTGCTCTGCCGCCGCCTGCACAGTAAGGTCCAGCGACAGCTGCAGCGGCTTACCCGCATTGCCCGGGTCGCGCAGGTAGCTGTCGAACTGACGCTCCACGCCTGCAACGCCGATCACCTCGGCGGCGTTGACGCCCTCCTTGCCGAAACCGGCGCCGCCCAGCACATGGGCGGCCAGGCTGCCGTTCGGGTAGAGCCGCATCTCACGCGGGCCGAACATCAGGCCGGGATCGCCGATGTCATGCACGGCCTGCAGTTGCTCGGGGCTGATTTTCTTCTTCACCCACAGAAACTTGCGCTTACCCGTGAAGTCCTTGACCAGACGGTCGCGGTCCAGATCCGGGAAGATCTGCACCAGCTTATCAGCGGCGCCCACAGGGTCGATCATCTGCGGCGGCTGAGCATAGAGGGAGTGCGTTTCAAAATTGGTCGCCAGCAGGCTGCCGTTGCGGTCGACGATATCCGCACGTTGCGCAGCGATGACGCTGCCAGCAACGCTGGCCACTGGCTCTGCCGGCTCAGACACCGCGGTCATCCCCATGCGTGCGGTGATCGCGCCAAAGGCACAGACAAAGAACAGCCCCAGCACCAGCAGCCGCCCTTCTGCGCGCTGGCGGGACTGCACCTGCATCTCCTGATGGCGCAGGCTGATGTTTTCCTCTTCGATCACATCCGGATTTTCGCCGGTTGCGCGGGCATGAAGAACCCGCGCCAGCGGGCGGAGCGGGGTGCGGATCATGGCTGGCTCCTCTGGTTCAGGCCCGACACCTCAACACCTTCTGTGATCACCAGCTCTTCGGGTTCAGGATAGGACACTTCATCCACGCGGCCGAATTGGTCGGGGCGCAGCGGCAACAAGCCAAGGCTGTCGAAATTGATCTCCGCCAGCTCGCGCAGGCGCTGCGGGCGGTTGAGATAGGCCCATTCGGCGCGCAGCACGCTAAGCCGCACCTGCGCCGCGCCGATCTGCTGCTGCAAGCCGCGGGTTTCTTTCAGTACCTGCTGGGTGGCGTAGTTTTCGCGGTAAGCCCAGAAGGCCAGGCCAAAGACGGCCAGGCAGGTTGCGGCATACAGCAAGGTCTTCATTTGCGCGCCTCTTTCAGCTGCGGCATTCCAAGTTCTTTGGCCGAGATCGGCCCGGGTTCAGCAGCCGTGCGGCGCCCGACCCGCAGGCGGGCAGAGCGGGAGCGCGGGTTCTCGGCCAGCTCCTGATCATCCGGGCCAACCGCCTTGCGGGTGACCAGTTCGAATTGCGACGGTGTTTCTTCCCGCTCCGGCGCATAGCGGTTGGCGCGGCCGGTTTTGCCCGCGCGGTGCTGGAAGAAGCGTTTGACCATCCGGTCCTCGACCGAGTGGAAGGTGACAACTGCCAAAAGCCCGCCGGGTTTCAACGCCCGTTCGGCGGCCAGAAGCCCCTCGAACAGCTCATCATATTCGGCGTTCACCGCGATGCGCAGCCCCTGGAAGCTGCGGGTCGCCGGATGCGACTGGTTGGGCTTGGGGCGCGGCAGGCAGGATTCAATGATCTTCGCAAGGCGCAGAGTGCTGGTGATCGGTTCAATCGTGCGTTCGCGGACAATCGCCTTGGCGATGCGGCGGCTGGCGCGCTCTTCGCCATAGTGGAACAGGATGTCAGCGATCTGCGCCTCATCCAGCTCGGCGATCAGGTCGGCAGCTGAAGGCCCCGACTGCGACATCCGCATGTCCAGCGGCCCGTCCCGCATAAAGGAGAAGCCGCGTTCGGCCAGGTCCAGCTGCATCGAGGAGACGCCGAGGTCCAGCACCACACCATCAAGGTCTTGCGCGTATTCATCCATTCGGGAGAACACACCCTGCTGCAGGATCAGGCGGCTGCCGTACTCCCCTGCCCAGGGCTTGGCCATCTCAAACGCCAGCGGGTCGCGGTCTACGCCGGTGACTTCATCCGCGCCGGCCTCCAGCAGCCCGCGGGTATAGCCGCCTGCGCCAAAAGTGCCGTCCAGCCAGCGGCCCGTGACCGGGGCCACGGCCTGCAGCAGCGGGCGCAGAAGGACGGGAATGTGGGGACCATTGGCAGCGTCTTGGTCCTGTGTCATGGGTCAAACGCCTCCGGCGCCATCTAGGAATTCCAGGGGATCGAAATCCTCGGGCAGGTCTTCCATCAGTTTCTCGGCTTCCGCCATTTCGACCTCTTGATAGGTCCCGGGGTTCCAGATCTGGAAGGTGTCGCCGGACGCAATAAAGAAGGCCTCGCCCTCCAGGCCGATCTTCTGACGCAGCTTGGCCGGCAGCACAAGGCGGCCGGTGTCATCCACGTTGGTCGGCAAGGATTGGCCGTTGAACATGCGTTCCAGGATCTTGCGCGGTTTGGAGCCGCGCGGCAGGGCGGCGATCTTGGCGTCGACCTCGTCGATGGCTTCCATAGTATAGCATTCCAGGAACGGGCGGCGGTGGTCGCCGTAAACAATCACCAGTTCGGGGCTGTCGCCGGATTTCCAGTTCGGATCGGCGGCCTCCAGCACACGGCGGAAAGAGGCCGGAATTGACACCCGCCCCTTGCTGTCCACCTTGTGGTGGCTTTCGCCTCTGAACCTGCGGCCCAACTTACCGTTCCTTTTTCGCGCGTCCCTCGCGTAAATCCGATCCCCAGAATGAAAAGGGGCGGGTTGATCTGCTGCCACTGATCAACCCGCCGCCTTGGCCCGCTTTGCGGGATGTCCGACTGCGCGCGCCACCTGGGGGGATGTCTGCTCGCTCGCGCGCCGGATCTCTTTGTTCGATGAAAGCGAAGGCCTGTATGAAACCTGCTCTTTTAGTTTGGCTTGGGGTCGTTTGGCGCCCCGTCCCTCGTCTCATTCGATGTAATAGGGATACTATGGGAATTGATGGCCCTGCAACTGTTTTCTGCGGAAAAGCGCCGAAGGCTTGACAGAGCAACTGAGTTTCAAAAGAGATTCGTGGCATGATTTAGGCAAAAAATCGAAATTCTTGTGCATAGCCCCACCATGAACACCAGATATAGAGGTGAGTTGCGCCTGCAATTTTTTTCCCATAGTTTCCCGCGATTCTGCAAGCAAGCGCGCAGCAGCTTTGGATATTCCCCTTACGTTCGCCCCTCCTGCAACAGAACCGCCGGGAAACCCTGATATCAGCGGTTCAACACCGAGTGATTCGGGCCCTCAAGAGGAAAGCGAGGCAAACCGGGCCATAATTTCCCATGGCGCCCGTGAATTCCCGCCGGTGCCATGAATTCCCGGCGGCCCCATGCAATCCCGCCGGTCCCATGCCGCCCCAAGCGGGGCCGGTTGTCCCGCAGGTTCCCAAACCGGGCGGGAAATCCCATCTGCGCCCAAACAAAGGAGCAAACAGCAAATGGCCCGCCAATGAGGCGGGCCATCCGGGACACTATATAGAGAGGGCTGAGCCCTGCGGCGTCAGGCCATGCCGCCGCCGATCAGACCTTCGGCAATCCGGGCATAGGCCTGCGCCATTGGCCCCTCGCCCGCCGCGATGGGCGTGCCGTTGTCGCCGGACAGACGGGTTTCCAGATCAATCGGCAGCGCCCCCAAAAGCGGCAGGCCCAGCGTCTCGGCCTCTGCCGCGACGCCGCCATGGCCAAAGATGTGATGTTCGCCGCCGCAATCGGGACAGGTGAAGAAGGACATGTTCTCGATCAGCCCCAGCACCGGGGTTTTCAGCGTCTTGAACATGTCCATCGCCTTGCGCGCATCCAGCAGCGCCACGTCCTGCGGAGTGGAGACCACAATGGCGCCGGTCAGTTCTGCCTTGGTGCACAGCGTCAGTTGCACGTCGCCGGTGCCGGGCGGCAGGTCGACGATCAGCACATCCAGCTCGCCCCAGTTCACCTGCCCCAGCATCTGCTGCAGCGCCCCCATCAGCATCGGGCCGCGCCAGACCACCGCCTTGCCCTCTTCCAGCATAAAGCCGATCGACATCAGGGTGACGCCATGGGCATGCAGCGGTTCGATGATCTTGCCGTCGGGGCTAGCGGGGCGGCCGGTGGCGCCCATCATCCGCGGCTGGGAGGGGCCATAGATGTCAGCATCCAGCAGGCCGACCTTGCGTCCTTGCTTGGCCAGCGCCACGGCGAGGTTGGAAGAAACGGTGGACTTGCCCACCCCGCCCTTGCCAGAGGCAACCGCCAGGATGCGCTTGACGCCCGCCGGTTTCAGCGGCTCGGCCTGCGGTTTCGGATGGCCGCCGACCTTGAGGCTGGGGGCGGGCTGCTGCGGGGCATGGGCGGTGAGCGCGGCAGAGACCGTTTCGACACCATCCAGAGACAGCACTGCGGCCTCGGCGGCTCTGCGCAAAGGCTCCATCAGCTTGGCGATCTCGGGGCTGGGCGCCTCGATCACAAAGCTGACCTTGCTGCCGTCGATACGCAGCGCGCGCAGCATATCGCGCGACACCAGCGTGCCGCCGTCCGGCAAGGCCAGCCGCTCCAGTATTTCGCGAACCTGATCCTGAGTGACCGCCATGACTGCTCTCCTGCGTGTTGTCCGGCCCTATATATGTGTCCGCCATACGCCTTGGAACCCGTGTTGCGTGATTGCCGCGGCTCCGGCCGCAAGGCCAAGGACCGGATCCGTCAACAGCCTGTGCCGCCAGCCATGCGCGGATTGCAGCCCCGCGCCCGGAATTTATACAGCTGCGCAACGGCGTGCTGAAATTAGCCCCCCTTTACAAAGGCATACCCTAGGTCACCCATGCAAATGCTGCATAGCAGCATTGACGATGCACGGGATTGCGACTCTGCGGAAGATCCCTAAATTACCCCTCAAGCGGCGCCGGGATGGCGCCAGACGGATACGACGATACGGTCAGACGAAGGAACAGAACGATGGCAGCAGCACAACAGATCTCCGCGGTAAGCATTGCATCCCCGGTTGGCTTCCTGGATGCGCTGATGGTGAAATTCGTCCGTTACCGGCTGTATCGCAAGACCGTCAATGAACTGTCGGCGCTGACAGCACGCGATCTGGCGGATCTGGGCCTGAACCGGTCTGAGATCCAGCGCGTCGCCTATCAGGCCGCTTACGAGAACAACTAATAGAGATCAGGCCTTTTCTCCTCCTCCCTTGAAGGGCCTGTCCTACGCGGTGGCATCCTCCTCCTCCCTGATGCCGCCGCACCTTATACCGGTTAACAGCCGGGCTTGAATCACCGGGATCTCCTCCTCCCTGAATTCCGGTGTTTGACAGAACGGCGGCACCCCTCCTCCTCCCTGGGTGCCGCCGTTTCTTGTTTTCCGCACAGCAAAACCGCCCCCCCTGATGACAGACGGCTGCAGTCAAGCACTTGCCTGGCCGTGTCGCGTAAACCTCGAAGGAAGGGGCGGCGCAGGCGCGGC
>NZ_LUKH01000045.1:0-23960 GCF_001593695.1 Leisingera sp. F5
GTGTCAGGCGCGGGCAAAGAGGGTGCCGACGAGCTGTGGGACCAGACCAAGTCGATCTATAATCCGACCACTGATGTACCGCCGAACAAATTCCAGAAGCAGATCGCGTTTAACGTCATCCCGCAGATCGACGTCTTCATGGAGGACGGCACCACCAAAGAAGAGTGGAAGATGGTTGTGGAGACCAAGAAGATCGTCGATCCGGCGATCAAGGTCACCGCGACCTGCGTCCGCGTGCCGGTGTTTGTCGGTCACTCGGAAGCCGTGAACATCGAGTTCGAGGAGTTCCTGGACGAGGACGAAGCCCGCGACATCCTGCGCGAGGCGCCGGGCGTCATGGTGATCGACAAGCGGGAAGCCGGCGGCTACGTGACCCCGATCGAATGTGTGGGCGATTTCGCCACTTTCATCAGCCGGATCCGCCAGGACTCGACCATCGAGAACGGCCTGAACCTGTGGTGCGTCAGCGACAACCTGCGCAAGGGCGCGGCCCTGAATGCGGTGCAGATCGCTGAGCTGCTGGGCCGTGAAGTTCTGAAGAAAGGCTAAGCCTTATATCCTTTTGGTGAGGGGGCTGCTTCGGAAGAGGCGGCCCCTTTTCTTTTGCACGGCTGCCTCGGGGCAAGCAGCTCCGGTAGGTTGAGGAGGACAGAAGAAACACCAGACAAAGAGGATCAAACCCATGATCGCACTGCAGGATTTCAGCCGCGCCGCCCCCGTTTCCACCACTCTGCCTTTTGGCACTGTGACGGCAGTTCCAGCGCAGCCCATGCTGAACTGCGCATCGGCGGCAGAGTTGGGGCAGCAGCTGGCGGCGGATTTCGCAGCGTCCGGCGACTGGTTCACCCTGTGCCGGGGCCTGCGCCGCAAGGGCATTTGCCTGCGGATGCGTGAAGCGGACCTGTGGGTCTATGACGCGTTTAGCCTGGCGGCGATCTCCTCCTGCGAGGATCTGGGGATTGACACAGATGAACTGGAGCTGCGTTTTGGCCCGTCGCAGCCGCAGCAGGCCGCCGCGCATGGAGCCTGAGCGTGCTGGCCACGCCGCAGGCTGAAGGATAGGTTCGGCATCAGGCGGGCAGTTCCGGCCCGCCATTCTGATTGATTGAGAGATGCCAATGAGAATTTCCTTGATGGCTTTTGCCGTTTGTTCCTTTGTTCAGGCTGCCGCATCCGCTGCTGCGGCCGATACCCTTTCCGTCAGCAGCCGGGTGTCCGAAGTGACACTCTATCCCGGCCTTGCCGAGGTGACCCGCCGCGCTGCGGTCACGCTGCCTGAAGGGCGGCACCGGCTGATCCTGCAGAATGTTCCGAAGTCTGCGCTGCTGGAGACCCTGCAGGTTGAAATCACCGGCGCCCGCCGCATCGCCACCTTGCTGCGCGAGGATTACGTGCCGCCGCGGGATGCGGAAGACCCGGAGATAGAGGCCGCCGAAGCGCGGATCCGCGATCTTGAGGCCCAAGTTGCCTCGGTCCGGGATGAAGCTGCGGGCGCCCGCGCCGGGGTACAGGCGGCAGAGGCCTCAATCGGGTTCCTGCAGCAGCTTGGCGGCAATGAGGGCCTGGCCCAGGCGGATGCATCGGCTTTGAGCGAAATTGCGCGGATGATCTCCCAGGAGGCCGGCAAGGCGAGCCAAGCTGCCGTGGAGGCTGAAGCCGGGGCACGCCGGATTGAGCTGCGTCTGGAGGCGCTGGACGAAGACCTGGCAGCGGCCCGCGCGGCGCTGGCAGCCCTCACGCTGGAGGACCGGGACCGGCTGTACATTGCAGTGGATGTCGAGGCAGAACAGACGGGCGAAGGCGTGGTAATGCTTAGCTATTTCACCGCCGGAGGCGGCAAGATCGGCTGGCAGCCGTCTTATGAAATGCATCTCAGCACAGGGGATGCGGTCGAGGTTACCCTGAAACGCGCGGTTACGCTGGTTCAGGATACCGGCGAGAACTGGCAGGATGTGGCACTGACGCTGTCCACGGCAAAACCATCGGGGCAGGGCAGCCCGTCTGCCTTGCACCCTTGGCTGCGCCGGATTGAAACGCCGGAGCCTCCGCGCGCGCAGAAGTCCTTTGGCCTGGATGTGGCGGAAATGTCTGCGCATTCGGAACCGGTGATTGAGCCTCCGGTCATGGTTGAAGACGCGCAAGGCGGGTGGGCAGCAAATCTGGAAGGTGCCGCTGCAACATACAGATTCGGCCTGCCAGTTTCAGTCGCCTCCGGCGCCGATTTCCTGTGGCTTGAAATGGATGCGCTAACTGCCGTTGCCGAAGTGAAAGCGGTGGCAGTGCCGCATCGCGATGAGACTGCCTACAGGGTGGTGACTTTCACCAACAGTTTTGGCGAGCAGCTGCTGGCCTCGGATGAGGTGCCACGCTTTGTCGATGGCAAGCTGGTTGCTTTTGAGGCCTTTGCCGGACTGGCACCGGGTGCGGAGATGAAGGCGGGTTTCGGCCCGGTTGAAGGGTTGCGGCTGCGCCGCGATATGCTGCGGCAGAGCGAAGGCGGCCAGGGGCTGATCTCGCGCAGCAATGAACAGGTGCGGCAGGTGGAAATCGAGGTGGAGAACCTGACCGGCCAGGATTGGACCGTGCGTGTTCTGGACCGGGTGCCTTACTCGCAGCAGGACGACCTTGAGATCAAGTGGAGTGCCAATCCGCGGCCCACTGGGGAGAACGTTGAAAGGCAGCGCGGCATCCTGGCCTGGGATATGGAGATTGCTGCGGGTGAGGCCCGGAAAATCCGGCTGGATAGCACGCTGAGCTGGCCTGAGGGCATGATCCTGCGCTGAGGGATTGAACGGAGTACTCCCGCCCGTCGTCAGGCATTGAAAATACCTTCCTCCCGTTGGGCGTGGCACCGCGCCGAGCGCGGTGCCACGCCCAAGGCCGCTGCCGTTGCTCTGGCTTTGCCAAGGCGGCGGGCGGGCGCGGCAGAGCTTCGCTTTTGAAGGTCTGAAGGACGGTGTTACTCCGTCTTCCAGCGCGCCGCCAACTCGCGGGCGTTGCGGGCAAGCACCATCACGTCGATGCCAACGGCCAGAAATTGTGCCCCCATGTCTGCGTAGACCTGGGTCGCCTCATCCGTGGTGCCGAGGATGCCCGGGGCGAGGCCTGCGGATTTGATACGGCGGATGGCATCGGCAATTGCCGCGCGCACCTCTGGGTGGGCGGAGTTGCCCTGGTGGCCCATGTCTGTCGACAGGTCCGCCGGGCCGATGAAGACGCCGTCGATGCCCTCGACTTGCAGGATCTCGTCCAGTGCGGCCATCCCGGCGCGGTTTTCCACCTGCACCAGCAGGCAGACCTCCTGGTCGGCGGTCTGGATGTACTCAGTGACCGAGCCGAACATGGTGGCGCGGGCCGCCGTGGCACCGACCCCGCGTACGCCCTTGGGCGGGTAATGGCAGGCACGGACCAGTTCGCGGGCCTGATCGGCGCTTTCGACAATCGGCACCAGCACTGTTTGGGCGCCGGCATCCAGCACCTGCTTGATCATCCAGGTCTCGCCAACCGGCACCCGCACCACGGGGTGGCTGGGGGAGGACGCCAGCGCCATCAGCTGATCGCGGATCGAGCGGATATCATTGGGCGCATGCTCGCCGTCGATCACCAGCCAGTCGAAACCGCAGGTGCCCATGATTTCGGCGATCTGGCAGTCGGCAAAGCTCATCCAGCAGCCGATTTGGCGCTGGCCATCGGCAAGGGCTTGTTTGAAGCTGTTCTTGGGCGCGGGCATGTGCTGGACCTCTTGTTCAGGCGAAGTTGATGGATACGGAGCCGAAGGGGCCGAAATCGGCGGCAATCTCCGTGCCCGGCGGACATTCGATGGGGCGGATGAAAGAGCCCGAGAGCACGATATCCCCGGCCTCGATCTGTTGTCCATATTCCGCCATCCGCCGTGCCAGCCACAGGACCGAGGTGATGGGATCGTTGAGCACGCCGGCGCCGAGTCCGGTTTCCTCGACCGTGCCGTTGCGGGCGGTGATGGCGCCGACCCAGCGCAGGTTATGGGCGTCTACCGCGTGGCGTTCCGAACCCAGTACCACGCCTGCGTTGGCGGCGTTGTCGCTGATGGTGTCGGTGATGATGCGTGCCTGGCCGGTCGCCGGGTCGGCCCGCAGGATTCTGGTGTCGAGGATTTCCAGCGCGGGTGCCACGTAGTCCGTGGCAGCCAGCACTTCCTCGCGGGTGCAGTCGGCGCCTGCGAGGGGGGATTTCATGACAAAGGCGATCTCTGCCTCCACCCGCGGCTGGATGAAGCGGCCGGCGGGGACGGTGCTGCCGCTTTCGAACGCCATATCATCCAGCAGCACACCGCTGTCGGGGGTGGTGATGTTCAGCGCCTGCTGCATGGCACGGCTGGTGAGGCCGATTTTCCAGCCGATTTTCCTGCGCCCTGAGGCCAGTTTCCGCCCTATCAGAGCCTGTTGTACCGCATAGGCGTCGTCCAGTGTCATGCCGGGGTAGGCCAGAGAGAGCAGGCCGCATTGCTGGCCGGTCTGCTCGGCCTTGAAGAGCGTTTCGGCGGCGTCCTGGTGCTGCTCGGGGGTCATCCCTCGTCCTCTACGGTGTTGCGCAGGATGCCGATGCCCTCGACCTCAACCTCAACCACATCGCCGGGGACCAGGTATTTCGGCGGATCGAACCGGGCGCCTGCACCGGTCGGGGTGCCGGTGATGATCACGTCGCCGGGCTGCAGGGTGGTGAAGGTGGAGATATAGGCGATCTCCTCGCGGATCGGGAACATCATCCGGCTGAGGGTGTCGTCCTGGCGGATCTCTCCGTTCACGCGGGTGAGGATGCGGGCGCCGTCCAGCTGGGAAGCGTCGATGAAGGGCACCAGCCAGGGGCCGATGGAGCCCGAGTTGTCCCAGTTCTTGCCCTGGGTGACATTGAATTTCGCGTGGCGGACCCAGTCGCGGATTGTGCCTTCATTTGCCAGTGTTAGAGCCGCGATATGATCATAGGCATCTTCCGGTTTGATCCGGCGGCCCGGTTTGCCGATCACCACGGCGACCTCGCCCTCGTAATCCAGCGTGTGGTTTTCCGGCGGGCGGATCAGCGGTTGCTCGGCACCGGTGAAGGAGCGCGGGAAGCGGGGGAACAGGGACATGTGTTTGGGCAAGGAAGACCCGTCCTTGTATTCCGCGTTGCGGTCCGGGAAGTTGACGCCGACGCAGAGGATCTTTTCCGGGTTGGGAATCGGGATTTCATAGGTGAAATCGGTGTGGGTGACGGGTTGGCCTGCGGCGGCCTTGGCCAGCGCGGGCAGGCCGTCCGCAGCGATTACCTCGCGCATAGTGGGCCAGTCGGGGAACCGCAGCGACAGGGCGATCATGCCGGCGTCTGTTGCCGCGCCATAGAAGATCTCGCCATCGGCGGAGTAGGTGGCAAAGCGCGTCATGGCAGGGTCCTTGCGATTTCGGTGATGACATCATAGGCCATCATCACGTCTGCTTCGGTGGTCTCAAACTGGCCGGCCTGGAAGCGGATCACCAGCTGGCCATCGACGCGGGTCTGGGTCAGGTAGATGCGGCCGTCGTCGTTGATCGCGTTGACTAACGCGAGGTTCAGATCGTCCAGATCGGTGGCGCCTTCCGGTGTATAGCGGAAGGACCAGAGCGACCACATCGGCGGCGTGGAAATCTCGAAATCAGGCTCTAACTTGAGTTTTTCGTGCAGTTGAGCCGACCAGATGATGTGATTCCTCAGGCGCTGGCGCAGTCCTTCGAGGCCGTAGGTGCGGATCAGGAACCAGATTTTCAGTGCGCGGAAGCGGCGGCCCAGCGGCACCGACCATTCGGAATAGTTGATGATGCCGTCGTGGCCGTGGGTCTTGAGGTATTCCGGGCTGATGGCGAGGGTCTGCACCAGATCATCGGGGTTCTTCAGGAAATGGGCGGAGCAGTCGAACTGCACGCCCAGCCATTTATGCGGGTTGAAGACGATGCTGTCGGCGCGCTCTACCCCCGGCCAGTAGTGGCGGTATTCGGGGCAGATCATCGCGGAGCCGGCCCAGGCGGCGTCGACATGGGTGTAGAGGCCGTATCTTTCGGCCACGTCCAAAACCTTGTCGACGGGGTCGGTGGCGCCGGTGCCGGTGCCGCCGACGCAAAGGATTACGCCGGCAGGCTGGTGGCCTGCAGCGAGGTCGGCCTGAATTGCGGCTTCCAGCGCAGCAGAGTCCATGCCGCGCCAATCGCCCTTGATCGGCACGCGGATCAGGTTCTGCTGGCCGATGCCCGCAACCCAGATGGCGCGGTCGATGGAAGTGTGGACCTCGGACGAGCAGTAGATGCGCATGGCCTTTTGCCCGAACAGCCCCTGTTGGTTGCCCTGCCAGTTCAACGCTTTCTCGCGCATGGTCAGGACGGCTGCGAGGGTGGCGGAAGACGCGCTGTCCTGGATCACGCCCTGAAACGGCTCCGGCAGGTCCAGCGCCTGGCGCAGCCAATCCATCATCCGGGTCTCCATTTCGGTTGCCGCCGGAGAGGTCTGCCACAGCATGCATTGCGGCGCGATGGCGGAGGCGAGGAACTCGGCCAGTACTGAGGGCGCGGCGGCGTTGGAGTTGAAATAGGCAAAGAAGCGGGGGTGCTGCCAATGGGTGATGCCGGGCATCACGATGTCCTCAAAATCCGCAAAGATTGCCTCCATGCCGACGCCGTTTTCAGGAGGGGTCTGGGGCAGGGCGTGCAGCACCTCGCCGGGCCGGGTCCGGGCGCGCACGGGGCGCTCGCCCACGGTCAGGTGGTAGTCCTGCGCCCAATCGGCAACCCGGTGGCCCCATTCGGAGAATTCATCCCATTTCATTTTGTTTTCCTTAAGTCTGTGCTGGAGGCACGGACAGCGCCCGGACCGACCCGTCAAATCGAAGGTTTGCCTCCGGCAAAATCGGGAGGGCGCTTCACGCCCGCCCTTCGGTCCGGGCACTGTCGTTGTGTTTCGCTAGGGAGCAATAATCGGCTGTGCGTTTAAGGTGCTGGGTTTTGGTGTGGCGCCTTCGAAAACGGAGCCTTCCTCGAACCAGCTGAGCGGCGCTGGGGCGCCCCAGAGGGTCTGGCGCTGCGGGTCGGTGAGCGACCATTTGATCGGCTCCAGATCCGGGTCGACGGTCTGGTAGTCGGAGCAGTAGATCTCAATCCGGTGGCCGTCGGGGTCGCGCACATAGAGGAAAAAGGCGTTGGAGATGCCATGGCGGCCGGGGCCGCGCTCGATGTTATCGACGTAGCCGGTGGTCGACATCAGATCCAAAAGGTCGATGATGTTCAAAGGCGTCGGCACCCAGAAGGCGGTGTGGTGCAGACGCGGCCCAAGGCCGTTGGTGAAGGCCACATCGTGCACGCCGCCCTTGCGGTGCATCCAGGCAGCCCAGATCTTGCCGCTTCCGTCGTCCTCGGTGAATTCGGTGACGCGGAAGCCCATCTCGTTATAGAAGGCGACCGAAGCGTCCACATCCGCGCTGAACATGTTGAAATGGTCGATGCGCAGGGGTTTTACCCCATTATAGAGCCTGTATTTTTGGTGAATGGGCTCCAGCCGCTCCATTTGGACATAGAACTCCAGCGGAATGCCCCAGGGGTCGCGTGTGCGTAGCGTACGGCCCATGTGGGGGCGCTCCACCCAGTCAACCGGCAGCCCCTTGGCGGCAAAAAACTCCGCGGCCTTGTCGAGGTCGGGCTCGTCATAAAGCTTGAACCCCAGCATGCGGGCGGAGGCGGTTTCATCCTGCGCCAGCACGATGCAGTGGTGGCCGCGTTCCTCCATCGCGCGCAGGTAGATACGGCTGTTGTCTTCATGTGTCACCTGCAGGCCGAGGGTGTCCACATAAAAGGCGCGGGAGGCGGCGAGGTCGGTGACGGCGTATTCGACGTGGCTGAGCCGGACGATATTGAAGGACGGGTAGAGGTTCGGGGCGGGGACGGGCATGTTCGAAACCTTTCACTTGGGGCCAGGAGCGGGAGCGAGGGGCCGGCCCCTCGCGCTCCCCGGGATATTTTTGGCAAGAGGAAGAGGTCAGGCGCCGAGACGCGGGATCTTGTGGGCGCCGGTGGCAAATCCGATGTGTTTCTGCTCCATGTAGAACTCGAAGCTCCAGTCGCCGCCGTCGCGGCCGATGCCGCTGGATTTGACACCGCCGAAGGGCGTGGGCAGGTGGCGGACGTTTTCGGAGTTCACCCAGATCATCCCGGCCTCCAGCGCGTTGGTGAAGCGCAGGGCGCGGGTGAGGTCGTTGGTCCAGACATAGGCGGTGAGGCCGTATTGGGTGTCATTTGCCAGTTTTAGAGCCTCATCTTCGTCCTTGAAGCGGATCGCGGTGAGGACCGGGCCGAAGATTTCCTTTTGCGCGATGGTCATGTCGTTGGTGGCATTTGTGAACAGGGTGGGGCGGACAAACCAGCCCGTGTCTCCGGCGCGGTTGCCGCCAGCTGCAATGGTGGCGCCGTCCTGTTTGGCTGTCTCGAAGTAGGAGGTGACCTTGTCGAAATGCACCTTGTGGATCAGCGGGCCAACCTCGGTGGCCGGGTCCAGCGGGTGGCCGACCTTGATGCTGTTGACGCGCTTCATGAGCTTGGTCTCGAAGCCATCTGCGATGCTCTCCTGCACCAGCAGGCGCGAGGAGGAGGTGCAGCGCTCGCCGTTCAGCGAGTAGATCATGAAGATTGCCGCATCCAGCGCGCGGTCGAGGTCGGCGTCGTCGAAAACCACCACCGGGTTCTTGCCGCCCAGTTCGAAATGCACCCGTTTCAGGGTATCGGCGCCCTGCTTCATGATCATCGAACCGGTCTTGCTCTCACCGACAAAGGCGATGGCTTTGATGTCGGGATGTTCGGTCAACGCTTTGCCCGCGTCCTCGCCAAAGCCGTTCACCAGGTTCCAGACGCCCGCGGGCAGGCCGGCCTCATGGGCAATCTCGGCCAGGATGCGGGCGGTCAGGGGCGAGAACTCGGCCGGTTTGTGAACCACGGTGCAGCCCGCAGCCAGCGCGGGCGCAATCTTCCAAGTTGACAGCATAAAGGGCGTGTTCCAGGGGGTGATCACGCCCACCGGGCCGATCGGCACGCGGGTGGTGACATTCATCAGCGTCGGCGATTGCAGCTGCTGGCCGTCGCGGGCGGCAGTGGCCTTGTCAGCGAAAAAGCGGAAGTTTTCGGCGCCGCGCAGGGCTGCCTTGGACATGAAGCGGATGGCCTGGCCGGTGTCCCAGCATTCGCACAGGGCAATCTCCTCGGCGCGCTCCACGATCAGATCAGCGATGCGGTGCAGGATCTGTTTACGTTCCAGCGCGGGCATGTCGCGCCAGGCAGGGAAGGCGTCCTTGGCGGCTTTGGCTGCGGCATCAATGTCTTCGCTGCCGCCTTTGGCCACGGAACAGATCACGCTTTCATCCACGGGCGAGGCAGTTTTGAATGTGGCGCCGGAGGCGGCGGGGCGGCTTTCGCCGCCGATCAGGTTCAATATGCCGGCCTCGCGGAAACGGTTCAGGTGGCCATTCAGCGTTTCGATGTTGGTGGTAAGATCGCTCATCACTGGTCCGCCTTTTGCATGTGGTCGCGGATGGTGCCGCATTTCGGGGAAAGCTCGGGGTCGATGTCGCGCATCTCCAGCGACAGCGCGATGGAGTGCTGCTGCATGGCCGGTGCAAGGAAGGCCTGGGCCGCATCAAACACCATCTGTGCGGCGCGTTTGCGGGTGCTCAGATCGCGGCCGGCCCGCAGCCGGATGGAGATGTCGATATAGCCGTGCTGCTCCTCCCCGTCGGCAATCGAGACGTGGCTGGCCGCAAAGGCGCGCACTCGGAGGCCCGCTAGGGGGAACACGCCGGTCTCCGCTGCGGCCTGCCGCAGATGGCGGCACAGGGCGGCGATATCTGTGCGCGCCTCCATATTGGCCGAGTAGTCCAGCGTGATGTGCGGCATGTCCGGTTCCTCTCTCAAATTACTTAACATGTGTAGCAATTTCAATGCCGTGAGTCAAGCAGAAGAAACCCAAGCGGCAATTGCGTTTAGCCGGAAGCGGGGTGATAATCGGGCATGACCAGGATGATGCCCTCCACCGACCGTTCGCTGCCGATTGCCCTTCTCAGGGCGCGGGAGCGTGTGATGGGACCGATCCGTGCCCTGCTGAGCGGTGCGGGCCTGACCGAGCAGCAATGGCGCGTGCTGCGGGTGGTGCAGGAGAGCGGGCCGATAGATCCGACCCAGATCGCGGACAAGGCCTGCCTGCTGCTGCCCAGCCTGACACGGATCCTGCAGAAGCTGGAAGAGAAGCAGCTGATCAGCCGGCAGCGCGACAACGAAGATCGCCGCCGCCAGGTGGTGCGGATTGCGGCTGCAGGGGAGAGGGTCATTGCCGATAATCTGGAGGCCAGTCTGGAGCTGATGGAGCAGACCCGCCGTAAGATGGGTGTGGAGCGGTATGAGGCGCTGCTGGACCTGCTGAACGAGCTGGACCAGATCGAACTGTCCGAGTGAGTCGGCTTTGCCGCATTTGCCGCATTTGGCGCGGATGCCGGGGTGTGTGACGCAAACGGACCAGTTGACGTGTTTGAGACGCAAGGTCGCGGTTGGCTGTAATTTTTGTTTGATATCAATCATATATACTTGAAAAGTGGCCGCCTTGGCAACATGCTTGATGCTGCGTGCGCAAAGGTGATTTTCCGCCAATGACGCATATAGCGCTGCCGGTGTCCGAAATCCCCCTGTGATGTGCCGCATTTCTCACTCAATCTGCCGGGGACAGTTGATGAGGACAGCATGCGGTACTCCGGCCTGAAAGTGATCAAGGAGGCCCTGACGGGCCACAAGGGATGGCGCCCCACCTGGCGCGATCCGGAACCCAAGAAAAGCTACGATGTGGTGATCATCGGCGGCGGCGGTCATGGGCTGGCGACGGCCTATTACCTAGCCAAGGAACACGGCATCACCAATGTGGCAGTGATCGAGAAGGGCTGGATCGGCGGCGGCAACGTGGGCCGCAACACCACCATCATCCGCTCCAACTACCTGCTGGATGGCAACGAGCCGTTTTACGAGCTGTCGCTGAAGCTGTGGGAAGGGCTGGAGCAGGACTTCAACTACAATGCCATGGTCAGTCAGCGCGGCATTCTGAACCTGGTGCATACCGATGCGCAGCGCGATGCGGCGCGGCGCCGGGGCAATGCGATGATCCTGAACGGGTCGGACGCGGAGCTGCTGGATGTTGACGGCGTGCGGGCGATGTATCCGTTCCTGAATTTCAACAACGCGCGCTTCCCGATCAAGGGCGGTCTGCTGCACCGCCGCGGAGGCACCGTGCGCCATGATGCGGTGGCCTGGGGTTATGCCCGTGGCGCCGATCTGCGCGGCGTCGACATCATCCAGAACTGCGAAGTCACCGGTTTCAAGATCGAGAACGGCAAGTGCCTGGGTGTGGAGACCACCAAGGGATTCATCGGCGCCAACAAGGTCGCAAGCTGCGTTGCTGGGTCGTCGAGCCGGGTGATGGAGAAGGCGGGCATGCGTCTGCCGATCGAAAGCCATGTGCTGCAGGCGTTTGTGTCCGAGGGGCTGAAACCTGTTCTGGACGGGGTCATCACCTTTGGCGCCGGTCATTTCTATTGCAGCCAGTCGGACAAGGGCGGCCTGGTCTTTGGCGGCGATCTGGACATGTACAATTCCTATGCGCAGCGCGGTAACCTGCCGGTTGTCGAGGACGTGATGGAAGGCGGCATGGCGCTGATCCCCAGCTTAGGCAGGGTGCGGATGCTGCGCAGCTGGGGCGGCATCATGGATATGTCGATGGACGGCTCTCCCTACATCGACAAGACCCATGTGGACGGGCTCTATTTCAACGGCGGCTGGTGCTATGGCGGGTTCAAGGCGACCCCGGCCTCGGGCTGGTGCTATGCGCATCTGCTGGCCACCGGCACCCCGCACAAGACAGCGGCGGCGTACCGGCTCGACCGGTTCCGCAAGGGCTGCATGATTGATGAAAAGGGCCAGGGCGCCCAGCCGAACCTGCACTGAGGAAAGGAAAAAGGCGATGATTATCAACCATCCGATCCTCGGGCCGCGGGACAGCCAGGAATTCACTTATCTTGGCGACGCAACCCTGATCGACCGGCCTGACTGGCAGGCCGAAGACGCGGCGGATCAGTTTCACGACTACCTGTACCTGCGCGACAACCCGGCGGGCGAACACCGCGAACTGTGGTTCCACGAGCAGGGCGACCGCTCCTGGCTGGTGGTGACCCGCAACACCGTGACCCATGAAATCCTGACTGTCGAACTGGCCCGCGATGTGGCCCGGGCGAGGGGGCGCAGCAAATGACTGATGCAGTAATGAATACCGGAACCGTTGCGTTCCAGGCCGACGGCAGCACCGGCGCCCGCAAGGGGGTGCAGGTGAACCGCCTGGACGGCGGGCTGATCAAGGGCAGCAAGGCGCTGACTTTCTCCTTTGACGGCAAGCGCTACAAGGGGTTTGAGGGCGACACGCTGGCCTCGGCCCTTCTGGCCAACGGCGTGCGGCTGATGGGCCGCTCGTTCAAATACCACCGTCCGCGGGGGGTGCTGACCTCCGGTTCGGAAGAACCCAATGCGCTGGTCGAGCTGCGCAGCGGCGGGCGGCAGGAGCCGAACACCCGCGCCACCACGGCGGAGCTGTATGACGGACTGGAGGCGAACTCGCAGAACCGCTGGCCGTCGTTGCAGCATGACTTCATGGCGGTGAACGACCGGTTCTCGAATTTCCTGACGGCTGGTTTTTACTACAAGACCTTCATGTGGCCTGCGGCGTTCTGGGAGAAGATTTACGAACCGATCATCCGCAAGGCGGCGGGACTGGGCAGCATCAGCTTTGAGGATGACCCGGACGCCTATGACAAGGGCTTCCTGCATTGCGATCTTTTGGTGATCGGTGCCGGTCCCACGGGCCTGATGGCGGCGCTGACTGCGGGCCGGTCCGGCGCGCAGGTGATTATTGCGGATGAGGACTTCCTGCTGGGCGGGCGCCTGAATGCGGAAACCTTTGGCATTGGCGATCTGACCGGTTCAGCCTGGGTGGAGCAGGTGCAGGCGGAGCTGGCGGCGATGCCGAATGTGCGGGTGATGCCGCGCACCACCATCATCGGCGCCTTCGACCACGGTATCTATGGTGCGGTGGAGCGGGTTTCCGACCACGTGCTGGCGCCGGAAGCGGGCAAGCCGCGGCAGATCCTGTGGCGGATCTACTCCAAGCGGGCGATGCTGGCGGCGGGGGCGACCGAGCGCCCGATCGCGTTTGAGAACAATGACCGGCCCGGCGTGATGCTGGCGGGGGCCGTGCGCGCCTATGCCAACCGCTGGGCGGCGACGCCGGATCAGACGGTTGCGGTCTTTACCAACAACGACGACGGTCATCGCACTGCCGCTGACCTGATTGCCAAAGGTGTGAAGGTCACTGCAGTGATCGACACCCGTGCCGATGCGCCCCAGGTTGACGGGGCGGAGCTGTTTGCCGGTGCGCAGGTGGTCGATACCAAGGGTCGGCTGGGTCTGGAGTCGGTGCAGCTGCGTTTGGCCAATGGAACCACCCGCGACGTGCCTTGCGGCGCGCTGGCGGTCTCGGGCGGCTGGAACCCGAACGTGCATCTGACCTGCCATCAGCGCGGCCGCCCGGCCTGGCGTGAAGACATTGCCGCCTTTGTCCCCGCGGGGACACTGCCGCAAAATATGTCCGTGGCCGGTGCTGCGAACGGCGATTTCTCCACCGCTGCCGCCCTGCGCGCCGGTGCCGAGGGCGCCGTGGCTGCGCTGTTGGAACTGGGGATCACGGCAAAAACCGCCGATCTGCCCGAGGCCGAGGATGCGCCCATCAACGTGACCCCCTTCTGGTATGTCAAGGAAGGCAAGGGCCGCGCTTGGCTGGACCAGCAGAACGACGTGACCGTCAAGGACGTCAAGCTGGCGCATCAGGAGAACTTCCGCTCGGTCGAGCATCTGAAGCGCTACACCACCCTTGGCATGGCAACTGATCAGGGCAAGACCTCCAACATGGGCGGTCTGGCGATCATGGCCGAACTGGCGGGCAAGCAGATCCCCGAGGTCGGCACCACCATGTTCCGTCCGCCTTATACGCCGGTGTCCTTCGGCGTGATGGCAGGCCGCTCGGTCGGCGAGGAATTCCGCCCCACCCGTAAGACCCCCAGCCACAAATGGGCCGAGGAGCAGGGTGCGGAGTTTGTTGAGGTGGGCCAGTGGCTGCGCGCCCAGTGGTTCCCCAAGGCGGGCGAAACCCATTGGCGCCAGTCGGTGGACCGCGAGGTGCTACAGACCCGGAATTCGGTCGGCATCTGCGACGTGACCACGCTGGGCAAGATCGACGTGCAGGGCAAGGATGCCGCTGCATTTCTGAACAAGATGTATGCCAATGCCTTTGCCAAGCTGCCGGTGGGCAAGGTCCGCTACGGGCTGATGCTGCGCGAGGACGGCATCGCCTATGACGACGGCACCGCGGCGCGCTTTGCCGAGGATCATTTCGTGGTGACCACCACCACCGCCAACGCAGTTCTGGTCTACCGCAACATGGAATTTGCGCGCCAGTGCCTGTTCCCTGACATGGATGTGCAGCTGATCTCGACCACCGAGGCCTGGGCACAGTTCGCGGTGGCCGGTCCGAATGCCCGCAAGCTGCTGCAAAAGGTCGTGGACCCCGAATTCGACCTCTCGAACGAGGCGTTTCCCTTTATGGGCTGCGGGGAAGTCACCGTGGCGGGCGGCTGCCGGGCGCGGCTGTTCAGGATCTCGTTTTCGGGCGAGCTGGCCTATGAGATCGCGGTTCCGACCCGTTATGGCGATGCGATGATCCGCAAGCTGATGGAAGCGGGCGAGGAGTTCGGCGCGGTTCCTTATGGCACCGAGGCGCTGGGCGTGATGCGGATCGAGAAGGGTCATGCGGCTGGCAACGAGCTGAACGGGACGACTTCGGCGCTGAACCTTGGCATGGGACGGATGGTCAGCAAGAAGAAGGACTGTATCGGCAATACCTTGAGCGAGCGCGAAGGCATGAACCGGGAAGATGCGCTGAAGCTGGTTGGTTTCAAGCCGGTGAATGCCGCCGATCCGGTGCCGGCCGGGTCGCATTTGATGAACGCTGATGGCGAGGTCAGCGCGGCCACCGATCAGGGTTATATCACCTCTGCCGCCTATTCGCCGGTGCTGGGATGTTCGATCGGGATCGGCTTCCTGAAAAGCGGCGACGCGCGTAAGGGCGAGGTGATCCGTGCGGTCAACCCGCTGGAGGGCAAGGAAACCCGGGTCGAAGTTGTCAGCGCGCATTTTGTGGATCCGGAAGGGGAGCGTCTTCGTGGGTAAGTTCGATAATCATGGCCTGAAAGCCATCTCTCCGCTGGGCGGGTATGAGCCGCGGGCGAATAACTTCACCGGTCTGTTGATCCACGAGGTCACGGACCGGGCGCTGGCCTCCCTGGCGGCGCGCCAGGGGCAGGAGGAGGCGGTGAAATCTGCGGCTGCGGCATATTTGGGTGCTGCGTTGCCAGACCCGGCTGGCTGGGCTGAAACCGGTGTGTTCTCTGCCTGGTGGATGGGGCCGGATCTGTGGATGGTCTCAGCCCCGCATGACAGCCACGAGCTGCTGGCGGGTGAGCTGAAACAGGCCGTCGGCGAGGCCGGTTCCGTGGTGGAGCAGACCGACGGCTGGTGCCGCTTCGACCTGGAAGGCGCGCGCTGTTCTGATGTGCTGGAGCGGCTGTGCAATGCTGATATCCGCGGCGCAAAAGCGGGGAGTGCGGTGCGCACCTCGATGGAGCATCTCGGCGTCTTCCTGCTGTGCCATGTTCCAGGGCAGCAGTATTCGATCATCGGCCCGCGTTCCTCCGCAGCCTCACTGCATCATGCGCTGATGGCAGCCGCAAGATCGGTGATCTGAACGAGGCTGGTCAGAACAATGCAGCCGTCCGCAACGGGCGGCTGCCTTTGTGCTGTTTGGCGCACCGGCCGGGGCAACGGCGGCCGCCGCTCAGCGTTCGTGAAAGGCGCGGCTGATCGGGTCGGCGATTGGGGACAGGATGTAGTCCAGAACCGTGCGCTCGCCGGTCCGGATGGCCGCGTTCACTTCCATGCCGGCGGACAGGCGGCTGCTTAGATTCTCTGCATCGGCGGTTTCATCAATAAGCGCGATCCGGACGTCAAAATACGCCTCATTACGCTCGTTCAGGCGGGAGTTCGGCGATATTTCAAAGACTTCACCCGCCTGCACACCGTATTGCCTGGCATCAAACGTGGTGGATTTCAGCTCCACCGGATCGCCAATTGCAACGTGGCCAATGTCCTGAGGCTGGATCTCAACCTCGGCAATCAGCCTGTCCTGGGTCGGCAGGATCTCGGCGATGGGTTCCCCGGGGGCCACAACCTCGCCGGGTCCGCTGAAATGCAGCTTTTGCACAATTCCGGGCACCGAGGACAGGATGGTCAGCCGCTGCTGCCGGGCGGCATTGTCAGCCGAGGCCTGTAAAACCAAGGCAAGCTCTTCTTCTTCTGTTTCCAGTTCAGACATCAGCGTGTCCTTGATACCTGCCACGAATTCCTGTTCCTGGCGGCGGGCTTCGTGCAGGTTGCGTTCACCATCCGCCAGTGCCGCAAAGGCCCGCAGCCGGTCGCCTTCGATCTCAAGCTGCTGTGCGCTCAGCCGGCTCATCGCGGTGGTGCTGAGCAGCCCCTTGCCATGCAGCGCAAGGGCAGCGGATTGCTCGATCGCAAAGGTTTCTTCGCGGCGGCGGGCGTTTCCCAGGATCTGCTGGCGGATTTCAAGCGCCCGCTCCAGCTCCGAAATCCTGGCCCGGTGGCGGGCACGGCTGGCCTCAAACGCATCCAGCTGGGCCAGCAGCCTGTGGCCCGGTTCCAGCTGGCCGCGGGCGGCACTGCTGGAAAGTTTGCCGCTGATCACCGAAATAACAGACTGCAAACGGGCGGTGTCGCGTGACAGGGCAGCTTCACGGACATTGAGCCGGCCCTGTTCTTCTGTCAGCAGATTGGCGGACAGCCGGGCCACGGGGGTGCCCGCCTCGACAAAACGGCCCTCCCGCACCAGGATTTCGTCCAGGACGCCGCCGTCGGGATGTTCGACCGGGCGCGGGTTTGACGACGGCACCAGCCGGCCCTTGGCATAGGTCAGTTCCGGCAGTTCCGCGTACCAGCCCCAGGCCGTTGCAGCCGCCAGCGCCGCAAACAATATGCGCGCCACCCGGCGGGATGTTCCGGTGACCGGTTTGTGGATCACATTCAGCCCCCGTTTCTTGGCCTCGTCCATGCTGGGGGTCCAAAGGGCTGTTGTTTCCTGCTCCATTACTCTCTCCTTGCCTCTATCCGCCGGTCAGGGTGCCGTTCAAAAACGCGCTGGCCTTGTCGCGCCCTTTGCGGCCCTTGCCGTTCAGCACCGTTCGTCCGCGGTGCAGCACTGTGAAACTGTCCCCCAGAGCAAGATCCCCGGGCCGGTTTGAAATCAGCAGCGTGGTGCTGCTTGCACGCCGCCGGGCAATGGCGGCGCGGATCCGTTTGGCATGTTCGGGGTCCAGCCCTTCGCAGGGCTGATCGAAGATACGGATCGGTCCGGCTTGCAGCAGCGCACGGGCAAGCGACATGCCTTGAAGCAGTTCTTGCGGCAGGCGGCCGCTGGCTTCGACTGTCAGGCGGGTGTTCATGCCGTCCGGCAGGGCTTCGATTTCGCTGCGGACCCCTGCTTCCTCCAGAACGTCCAGAACCTCCCGCTGCGACGCGCCCGGCAGGGCAAGTTCAAAATTCTGCCAGATCGTGCCATAGACGAAGGCTGGTTCTTGAGGCGCAAAGGCGATTGCGCCGCGAAGGTCGTCCACCGGAATCTGCCGCTGGTCGGTGCCGTTGAACAGAACCCGTCCGGCCGCAAGCTGGTGCAATCCCGGCAAGATTTCCGCCAGCAGGGTCTTGCCTGACATATTGGCGCCGGACAGAACGGTTATGGTGCCGCTGTGCAAGCTCAGGCTTGCGCCGGCCAGGGCCAGGTCGCCGCTGCCGCCGAACCGCAGAGCAGCCTGTTCCACCACCACCGGTGCTGCCACCGGCGGTGCGGTGCGGGGGGCCACTTCGCGGCGCATTTCCTCTGGCTGGGCCAGAACCTTGTCGATGTCCCGCAAGCTTTGCCGGACGGCCAGCGCCTGGCCCGTCGCCCGGGCCAGAGACTGGACCGGGGACAGGAACCGCCAAATCATCACCAGAATTGCGACGAAGCCGCCAATGGTCAGCTCCCCCTGGATCGCCATTCTGGTTGCCAGCAGCCCGCCGGCCACCCCGGCCAGCAGGATGAGAAACTGGGAGGCATGGGCTGAAAGCTCGATCAGGAACTGCTGCCGCATGGACGCGTTCAGCGCATTGGCAAGGGAGGCGTGGAAGCGTTGCCTCCAGGGTTTGGCGCTATGCAGACGCCGCAAATGCCAGCGCTGGCTGACGACGGTTTCGCACAGCTTCCGCCAATCGCGTGCGGCATCGTTTGCAATCACTTCCTGACGGCGCAAATGCGGTGCAAAAGCAGCAAGGAACGCCACTTGTGCAAGCGCCGCAGCCAGGGCCGCGAAACCGACAGGCGGCGCAATATAGAACAGGAGCGCGCCGAAAATCACCACAAATGGCGCGTCGAGGGCGACCTGCATCAGCGGACCCACCAGTGCATCCCTGACGGTCTCGAACTGCTTGAGCCGGGCCCGCTGCTGTTGCGAGGCCGATTGCTGCTGCAAGGCGCTTGGGAAGACCATCAGTTTTTCCAGCAATGCAAGGCTCAGCCGGTGTTCCAGCTGTGCTGCCAGGCTGACCAGGGCGCGGCTGCGGATCCGGCGGATGGCAAGCTCTGTAGCGAGGGCTAGAAAAAGCCCGGCGGCCAGCACAGTGATTACCCCCGGTGCGCCCGCCGGAATTGCGCGGTTGTAGACCAGAACGACAAAAATCGGGGTCAGCAGTCCGGCCAGGTTGATGGCAGAAGAGGCAAACAGCAGCGACCAGACATGGTCTTGCAGCCCCTTGAGGAGCGCCGCAGTGCTTTGCGCTGCCGGCCGGCGGCTGGCATCCGACGCCGGAAGCAATGACAACCGGGTTTCATCCGGGCCTGCCATTGCCCGCCCTGACGCAGGGCTGGCCAGGCGAAAGCTGCCATCCCGGCGGATGTAAAGGCTGATCCCCGATTCTGCCGGACCTTGCGCGGCACGGCCATCCTGGCGCAGGTACGGCACCCGCAAGGCAATCAGCGCGTCGCATAAATCCCAGCCGTCAAAACTGCTGCGCCCGTGCGGCAGTGCCGCGCGCACCTGTGCCTCCATCGCGTCCCAGCCGCCAAACCGCAGCAAGGCCGTCAGCAGTTCTGCGGCACGCGCCGGTTCTGCCTGCAGCTGCCTGCTTGCCGCCCACTTAAGAACACTGCTGTGCGGCCCCTGCACCCGGGTGCCGTCCAGCTGCCCAAAGCCGGTGTTGATACTGTTCATATCAGATCTCCGCCCTGTCGGGTCATAGCGTGCCGCTGGACGCAGCAGTTTCAGAGCTGAGCCGGATGGTCGTATTGGCAGCATCCAGAATTGCCGGGGCGGCCCGGGTCAGCACACAGGTTGTCTTGCCTTGCAAGGACAGCAGCAGCGTTTCGAGCGCCCGCACCCCGTCCGGGTCCAAGTCGGCAAAGGGATCTTCAAGCAACAGAATTGCGGGTTGCTGCGCAAATGTTCTTGCCAGCGCCAGGCGCCTGAAAAACCCCGGGCTGCCGGCGCCTTGGCCATTGCGCGCAACTTGGCTGTGCACCCCGTTGGGAAGCTGGGCGAGCTGGCTGCTGACACCAAGTTTCAAGGCTGCGGCCTGCAGGGCTTTGGTGTGCCGCTGAGGGTCGAAGAGGGTGAGGTTCTCCAGAATTTCGCCATCCGTCAGCGCAGGCTGCCGCGGCTCGAACACCAGGCCTGGCGGGGAGTTGGCGGCGTCCGGGTCAAGATATCCGGGCCCGTCCAGATAAACCGTTCCGCTGCTGGCCGGGACTTCGCCGGCAAGGATCCGCAGGAACGCTCCCGAGCAGCACTGGACACCGCCTTCAATGGCAATCAGCTGCCCGGGTGCCGCCGAAAAACTGATATTGCGGAACCAGCTGCCGTTTTTCCCGGGCCGGTCCAGAGATAAACCTTTCACGGTGATCGCCCCGGTCACCGGGACACGCACCGGCGCTGCGGCGGCTTTCTTCACTGCAGCCACCTTGGCCAGCCCGGAGGTTCGTGCCCTGTCGTCATCCTTGACGGCACTTAGAAATGTCAGCTGGATGACCGGCTGCACGGCACGTCCGGTCAGCAGCATGCTGGCAGCCAGTTCTGCAACTGACAGGCTGCCTTGTATGGCAAGCAGCCCTCCCAGGGCGCAGGTCAGGACTGTAGCGATCTGGGAGCCGGCACTGGCTGCAGCCTGTCCGGCGTTGCTCACCCGGATGATTTTTTCCCCGGACGCAGAGGCACTGGCATGAAGCAGCTCATACCGGCGCAGCATCTGATGCTCCAGGCCAAGCAGCTTGATCAGCTGTGCCCGCTGCAGGATCTCCTGCAGGAATGACAGCCTGCGTTTGTCGTATTCCCGCTGCAGCTGCGAAGCTGTCCGGTAGGGCGGCCGCAGCAGGGCAACCGTCAGCAGCAGCCCGGCTATCACGGTGAGCGGAGCCGCCACCAGCCAGCCGCCCATTGCGGCAATAACCAGCAGGAAAAGTACGGAAAACACCAGATCTACCGACATTTTGACGATCTGCTCTTTCACAGCGTGGCGCAGGCCCAGCACCCCCATCAGACGTTCAACAGCGGCTTCCTGCCCCATCTGCTCCAATGCGCCGGGAGCGCCTTCAAACAGGGCATCGGACAAGGTTTCGCCTGCCCGTTCCCCTTCATGCCGTGCGGTTTCCAGCACGTAATGGGCGCGCGCAGCCTTCAGCACAAAGTCGATCAGCAAGACGGCAATCAGGGCCAGAAAAATCCCGAACAGAGTGTCATAAGATTGATTGGGAATGACCCGGCCGAAAACCAGAAGCATCGCAACAGGTAAGGCGAGTGTCAGAAGATTGATGATGATCGCTGAAAGAATCGAATCGGGATCGAGTTTCAAAACACCCGGCCGCAAGGCGGCAGTGCTGGACTGGCCTGTCCCCGACATAATTACCCCTTAAACACAAACACTACTATAGATTGAATATTGCGGGCCTTCTCTTTATCCCGCGTAAACGGCTGAGCAAGGGCGGCTACAATTTAGGTGCAAATTTACAGACACTTCATTCGCCTTATGGTGGAGTTGAATGTTATTAATGTACAGGAAAGCATCAGGGTTGCCGGACGTTGCAGGCCGCTGCCCGGGATATTTGTTGAGTGAAATGGTAATGTTCTGCCGGGGAGCTTTAGATGGCTGCGGATAATCCGTTTGGCACAGGAGGTGCCGGAAGTTTCAGTGCTGAGCCGATTGGGGTCCGGGTTCAGGAAACAGAGCGTGAATTGCGTACGAAAGCGGCAAATACGGCTCCAAAATTCGGTGAGGGGGATGGCACCGATAATGGAGAGCGTCAGTCTCTTTTGCATCGCGGTACTATGGACTACCCTGGAATGGACAAAGCCCAGGGCGATGACTGGGATGTTCTGCCGCAAAAAACCGGCAGTCAACCAGGCCGTGCTGCACAAAAGCCAGCTGAAGCCGACGGTTTAGAAGATCCTTCCTTAGCTTTGCCGGATCAAGGACGGCCGCCCGCCGCGCCTTCTGCCATTCGTGGAGGGGATACGACGGCAACGCCGGAGTTACAGCAAGCCGCATTGCCAGCATCAATTGCTGGACAATACTACGGTTGCGGAAAACGCGGCGGGGGCGGCGGTCGGCGCGGTCTCGGCCAGCGATCCGGAGGGCGATGCGCTGACCTATACGGTGGATGATGCGCGGTTTGAGGTCTCGGGCGGGGTGTTGAAGCTGAAAGACGGCATCAGCCTGGACCATGAGGCGGAGCCTTCGGTCACGGTGACGGTCACGGCGACGGACCCCGGCGGGCTGAGCAGCAGCGAGACCTTCAGCCTGACGGTCGGGGATGTTGCTGTCCCGCCGGCTGCTGTGACAGTGAGCACCAGTTTCCATGTGGAACAGATCGCAGTTGCGGATGGGGTGCTAGGTATCCTGGGTGTCGATTTTGGCAGTGATCCGCTAGGGGATTTCTATACCGAGACCATTGATTTCCCGAGCACCCCGTTTTCGTTTTTTGATGCAGCATCAGCCGATGTGTTTGCAACCCGGGTCACCGGTCGTATCCAAGTTGATGATCCGGGCAACTATGAGTTTCGGCTGACCAGCGGTGATACTGTTGTCATGTGGATCGATGGGGATCCTGTGGTTATCAATGCGGTTGAGGGACTTGCCACCGTGCAGATCGGAGCCTGCAACATGGGCGCAGGTGAACATGAAATCGTCATTCATCACCTCGACCTGAATGGCGACGCAGAGATGACACTGGAGTGGCGCGGGCCTGGAGAGACAGATTTCAGCCTGGTGACGCCCAGCCCGGCCGGTACCATCGAAGATGATGATGATGCTGGGTTCATCGTGGACATCGACACCGGAACGTCCGCATTGCTTTCGGTCAAATTGACCGATGTTCCGGACAATTGGGTGATCAGTTCGGATGGGAATGCAGGCATCCCTGCCGGAGGGGAGCTGGACGTCACGGGCTGGGATTTGTCACAATTGACAATCGCGCCGGCCTCCGGGGACTTGGGGGCCGCTACGATCAATGTCGAAACTACGCTGAAAGCACCGGATGGAGAGGTCGAGACGTCTTCCAGCAGTTTTGATGTAAATGTGGTTCCCGAAAATGGGATCGTGCTGGACCTTGATCTGGGATTGGGTGGTCTTCCTTTGCCATTGGGGCTGGGTGTCGAACTGGCAGCCCAACCGGTTTTACCCGGAGAGGTTCTTGCTGAACCCGCATTGGACGAGCCCTTGGAAATGGCCGCTCAGCCGCATGCGGCACAACTGGATCCAAGTGGTGTGCAGGTGTTGTTCTGAGGGATGCCAATGTAACTAGCATTGAATGTGCGACAAGCTTCTGTGTTGCTCGAATGAAACGCTATGGTCAACGCCCCTGCTGTTTAGAGGGGCCGCTAGGCTGAAGGAATTGGGCGGTTGTCCTGGACCCGGAACAGGTTCACCTTGCGACGCTCCTCTTGCGGAGTGACGCCAAAACTGTCGCGGTAGTGCTGCGATAGGGTCGAGGATGTGGCATATCCAACTGCATTGGCGATCGAGGTAATGGAATCCCGGGAGTACATTACCAGCTGCCGGGCCGCGTTCATCCGCAGTGTACGGTAATAGATTGCGGGGCTTTGCCCGGTGGCGGATTTGAAGCTGCGTTCCAACTGCCGCGGGGAGACGCCGATTTCGCTGGCGGCGTCGCGGATCGACACCGGATGCTCCAGATTGTCTGCAAAAAGCTCCACCGCCTTGGCCACTGGTGGCGGCAGGCTGTCAGCGGTGCTGTCAGTCTTGAAGGCGGGGATCTTCTGACGCACGCCCTCGGCCCGGACCATCGGGTGCTGGAACCAGCAGGCAACCTCGGTCATCACCGCGTCGCCCATGGTTTGCTCGATCAGTTTGAGCGAAAGGTCGAACATTGCCGCAGCACCGCTGGCGGTAAAGCGGCGGCGGTCCAGAACGATTACATCGTCGACAGTGGCGAGCGAGGGGAATTCGGCGCTGAAGGCGGCCTTGTAGCACCAGTGGACCGAGCAGCTATGCCCGTCGAGCAGGCCAGAACGGGCGAGCGGAAACACCCCGCCGGAAACCGCACCCATGGTGGTGCCGTGGCGGGCCAGGTGGCGCAGCTTGCCATTGGAGCCCTTGGGGTCTTCAAACTTGCCTTGCGGACTGGACAGCAGAAACAGCGTGTCGATGTCCTCGGCCTGATCCAGGGCGCAGTCAGGCTGAAAG
>NZ_LUKH01000046.1:0-31703 GCF_001593695.1 Leisingera sp. F5
CGGAATCGGATTCCTATGTGCTGGGCTTTACCGAACCTTACCTCTTGGGGCGGGATCTTAGGTTTGATCTGGACCTGGGTCTGAATGAAACCGACTCCAGTTTCTCGGAATACCGCACCAAACGGATCTTCTTCCAGCCTGCACTGACCTTCAACACTGGCGAGGATACCTCGCTGCAGGTCCGCTACACGTGGGATGCGGACGAGATGCTGTTCAGCGATAGCGAGGATGACGACACGACCTCTTTCCTGGCGAGTCCAGTAATCAGAAATGAAATCGCGCAGGGTGAGCGTTCGGCCAGTGCCATTGGATTTACTTACCGCTATGACAGCCGTTTGACGGGCCTGGATCCGACTGCCGGGTTCCTGGTGGAAATCGGTGCGGACTATGCTGGGCTGGGCGGCGATTCCGAATACTTTAAGACCACAACGAAGATTGTGGCGCAAAAGCAAATTCTGAACGAGGAAGTCACGATCCGTGCGACCTTGGAGGCTGGTGCGTTTCAATGGGAAGGCAGCGGTTCCAGCCGCTCGATCGACCGGTTCGTTCTGACGCCGTCGGTTATGCGCGGGTTCGAACCCGGCGGGATTGGTCCGCGGGATCAGTCTGCGGTGGCAGGCGGGACTGGTAACTACAACGACTTCCTGGGCGGCAACTACTATGCCGTTGCCCGCTTTGATGCGGAATTCCCGCTGGGCCTGCCCGAAGAATTGGGGATGCGCGGCGCCCTGTTCTATGATGTTGGCAGCCTTTGGGGTACACAGAACGTAGATACTACTGGTGCCACCAGCAGCGGAAACGGCGTCGTCGGTTCCAGCAGATCGTTCCGCCACGTCGTTGGCGTTTCCCTGCTGTGGACCACCGGCATTGGCCCGCTGCGCTTCAATTTCTCCAAGGCCCTCCAGAAAGAGGACTTTGACCAGGAACAGAGTTTCGACCTGACCTTGCAGGCGCGGTTCTGATCTGGTGCGGCGGACTGCGCCCAGTTTTTGGGCAGCGCTTGGAGTTGCCATAGCGCTGTCCGGGTCCGGGTCGGTGCCAGCGCTTGCTCAGGAGCCGGTTTCCCCGGCCCCCAATGCGGGCGCGGAGTTTCAGCTGGGACTGCCGCAAAGCGGCATCCTCACCATCCAGCCTGACCGGCTGTTTTCCGAAAGCGCCTTTGGCAAACGGGTGGAGCGCGAGATCGAAGCCGAGGGCGCGGTGCTGACCGCGGAAAACCGGCGCATCGAGGCTGAACTGCGCGCCGAGGAACTGGAGCTGACCGAACGCCGCAGCGACATGGCGCCGGACGCCTTCCGCGCCCTGGCTGACGCGTTTGATCAGAAGGTGCAGGAAACCCGGCGCCACCAGGACCAGAAGCTTCGTGAAATCAACCAGATGGGCGAGGATGCCCGGCGGGAATTCATCGCCGCTTCACTGCCGGTGCTGCAGCAGATCATGCGGGAGACCGGCGCAGGGGCGATTCTGGACCATGCTTCGGTCTTTCTGAGCGCCAATGCCGCCGATATCACCAGCCTGGCAATCGGCCGGATAGACGAAGTTCTTGGTGATGGCGCAACTGATGAGGAGAGTGAGCGCTGAGCGTGCGAACTTGCCCAAGTGCCCTCTGCTTGCTAGGGACGGCGCAGCATAATTGACGATAATGGGAAACCACGCATGACCACCGAGCTGCAAAATGCTGACATTCAACTGATCCAGCGGATTCTGCCGCACCGCTATCCGTTCCTGCTGGTCGACAAGGTGGTTGATATCGACAGCTACAAATCGGCCCGCGGCATCAAGAATGTCACCATGAACGAGCCGCATTTCCAGGGTCATTTCCCGGGCACGCCGATCATGCCGGGTGTCACCATCGTTGAGGCGATGGCGCAGACCGCGGGTGTGATGCTGGGTGTTGGCATGGACATGGTCGATACCGATCTGCTGATCTATTTCATGAATATCGACAAATGCAAATTCCGCCGCAAGGTGGTGCCCGGCGATGTTCTGGAAATGCATGTGGAGACGCTGCGCGGCAAACCGGGCGGCAAGATCTTCAAGTTCCTGGGGCGCGCCACGGTGGACGGCGAAGTGGCCGCAGAAGCCGAATTCACCGCGATGGTCGACCGTCAGGTGGAGGGCGCCTGATATGAGCAGCATCCACCCCAGCGCCATTATTGAAGACGGTGCCAAAATCGGCGAGGACTGCGAGATCGGTCCGTTCTGCCTGGTTGGGCCTGATGCAGTGCTGGGGGACCGGGTTGTTCTGAAATCCCATGTGGTGGTCACAGGCGACACCGAGATCGGCGACGAAACCGTTGTCTTCTCTTTTTCGGTGCTGGGCGAGATCCCGCAGGACCTGAAGTTCAAGGGCGAGAAGTGCAAGACCGTGATCGGCAAGCGCAACCGCATCCGCGAACATGTGACGGTGAATGCCGGTACTGACGGCGGCGGCGGGGTGACCCGTATCGGCGACGACGGCCTGTTCATGGCAGGTTGCCACATCGCCCATGACGCCCAGGTCGGCGACCGGGTGATTGTGGTGAACTCCGCGGCGGTGGCGGGCCATTGCGTGCTGGAGGATGATGTGATCATCGGCGGATTGTCGGGCATTCACCAGTGGGTACGCATCGGCCGCGGCGCCATCATCGGCGCGGTGACCATGGTGACCAATGATGTGATCCCCTACGGCCTGGTGCAGGCGCAGCGGGGCGAGCTGGACGGATTGAACCTCGTGGGCCTCAAACGCCGCGGTGTCGCCCGCAGCGACATAACCGCATTGCGCGCCGCTTTTCAGATGCTGGCCCAGGGCGAGGGCACCTTTCAGGAGCGTGCCAAGCGGCTGGGGGATGAGGCTGACAGTGAATACGTGCAGCGGATTGTCGCCTTTATCACCGGCGGCAGCGACCGTTCTTTCCTGACACCGGGGGGCTGACGTTATGCTGGCTGTTATTGCAGGTACCGGCAGGCTGCCGGCTGAAGTGCTGTCCCGTGTCGCGGGCAGGCCGTTGGTTTGCGCCATGGCAGGGTCCGAGCCCGATGCCGTGGACGCGGAAGTCACCTTCCGGTTCGAACAGCTGGGGTCCTTTCTGGAGCGCCTGAAAGCTGCCGAGGTCACCGAGATCTGCATGGCGGGCGCGGTGCGCCGCCCCAGCATCGACCCTTCGGCCATTGATGCCGCCACGATGCCGCTGATTCCGGTGCTGCAGGCGGCGCTGGCTGCTGGCGATGACGGGGCTTTGCGGGCCATTATCGGCATTTTCGAACAGGCCGGGTTCACAGTGCGTGCCGCGCATGAAGTGGCACCGGATTTGCTGATGTCCGAAGGCGTGCCGACCAAGGTTCAGCCGGGCGAGCTGGACAAGGCGGATGCTGCGCGGGGCGCTGAGATCGTAGCGGCAATGTGTGCGGCCGACATCGGCCAGTCCTGCGCGGTGCGCAAGCGGCAGGCGATCGCAGTTGAAAACATTTTTGGCACCGACTGGATGCTGGCCTCGCTGCTGCGGCGCCCGGACGGGCAGGGCGGTTTGCTGTTCAAGGCACCAAAGCCGGCGCAGGACCGGCGGGCCGATCTGCCCACCATCGGGGTCGAAACGGTTGAGGCCGCGGCCAAGGCGGGGCTCTCCGGCATCGTGCTGGAGGCCGGCGGCGTCATTGTGCTGGACAAGGAAGCCGTAATCGCGGCTTGTGACCGGCTGGGCCTGTTTCTCTGGCTGCGCGAGGCATGAGCCTGCGGGTCTTTATCCTGGCCGGTGAGCCTTCGGGCGACCGGCTGGGCGGCGCGCTGATGGCAGGGCTGAAACAGCTGGAACCCGGGATCCAGTTCGATGGTATCGGCGATGCGCTAATGGCAGAGCAGGGGCTGGTTTCCCGCTTTCCCATGGAGGAGCTGTCGGTGATGGGGCTGGCGGAAGTGCTGCCCAAATACCGCCACCTGAAGCGCCGGATCCGGGAAACGGCAGATGCCGTTCTGGAGACCAGGCCGGACGTTTTGATCACCATCGACAGCCCTGATTTCTCCTTGCGTGTCGCACGGCTGGTCAAGGCGCATAGCAGCATCCGCACCGTGCATTACGTTGCACCTTCGGTTTGGGCCTGGCGGCCCAAGCGGGCGGAGAAAATGGCTGAGGTCATCGACCACGTTCTGGCGCTGCTGCCGTTTGAGCCGCCCTATATGGAAGCGGCGGGCATGGACTGCGACTTTGTGGGCCACCCGGTGGTGGCGGAGCGGCAAGCGACGGAGGCGGAGATTGACGCATTCCGCAGCGATTTCGGCTTGGGTGATGCGCCATACGTGCTGGCGCTGCCAGGTTCGCGCCGGTCGGAAGTGTCGCGTCTGGCCCCGGAGTTCGGCCAGGCGCTGATGCAGTTCAGTGTCAAGCACCCGGACTACCGGATCGTGGTTCCCGCCGCCGCACCCGTCGCTGGTTTGGTGCAAGAGGCGCTGCTGGATTGGCCGAAGGGAACCGTCATGATCGATCCGAACCGTTACAAGCCGGACCGTGCCAAATCCTTCAAACGCGCTGCCTTTGCCTCTGCCAGCCTGGCGCTGGCCGCCTCCGGAACCGTGTCTTTGGAGCTGGCCGCAGCCCGCACGCCGATGGTGATCGCCTATAAGTTCCAGTGGCTGACCTGGCAGATCATGAAACGCATGGCACTGATCGACACGGTGACGCTGGTCAACCTGGTGAGCGATAGCCGCGTGGTGCCGGAATGCCTGGGACCGGATTGCACGCCGGCGAACATTGCCGGCCGTCTGGCGGCTCTGGCAGTAAATGCCGGTGATCAGCTGGAGGCGATGGAGCTGACCATGCAGCGGCTTGGGCAAGGTGTTGATGAGCCAGGCCTGCGGGCCGCGCGGGCCGTTCTCGGCCGGCTGCCCGGAAACTAGAACGGGCGCGCATCGGATGCAGAGCCTCCGGCGCGCCGTTTCCGGTGGCGCGGGCGCGCTGCGCCCGCGCGGGGCGAACCGCGAGGCCTGCGCAGAACATGGCAGGCTGGGCAAGATGATCTGGCAGTTAGAGTCTTGCTGAGAAGCGCCTGAGGGCAGATCTGCCCTCAGGCGCTGTTTCCATCTGAATTTGATATGCCGCGCCAAGGGCAAGCCGCGCGTGCCGCGCGGAGGCTTCGCCTCCCTTGACCCGGGGTTGAGGATCCGGCGCCTCAGTAGCCGCGCCAGATCCAGCCGCCGCCGAAGATGCGGCTGCTTTCGCTGGCATAGAACACACAGGCCTGGCCAGGGGAGACGCCTTCTTCCGGTGTCAGCAATTCCACCTTGGCGGTTGTGTCCGTCAGCGGCCGGATGATCGCCTCCCGAGGCGGGCGGGTGGACCGGACCTTGACCTTCACGTGCCATTCCTCGCGAGAGGTGAAGGGGTCATCCCCAAGCCAGTTGATTTCGCGCACCGGGATGGTGCGGGTGGCCAGCAGCTCCTTGGGGCCGACGACAACCTGCTTCTTGTCCACGTCAAGCCGGACCACATACAGCGGTTCGCTGAGGCCGCCGATGCCAAGGCCGCGCCGCTGGCCGATGGTATAGTGCAGGACCCCGTCATGACGGCCCAGCACCCGGCCGTCGGAATGAACGATGTCACCCGGTTCAGCGGCACCCGGGCGCAGCTTTTCGATCACCCCGGCGTAGTTCCCGTCCGGCACAAAGCAGATGTCCTGGCTGTCGGGCTTGTCCGCTACCGCCAGCCCGTATTGCGCCGCCATCTCGCGGGTTGCGTCTTTGGAGGGCAGATGCCCCAGCGGGAAGCGCAGGTAGTCCAGCTGCTCCGGAGTGGTGGAAAACAGGAAATAGCTCTGGTCGCGGTTTGCATCCTCGGCGCTGTGCAGCTCCGGCCCGTTTGCCCCCATCACGCGCTGGATGTAATGGCCGGTGGCCATGCAGTCGGCCTCCAGATCCTTGGCCGTCTCCAGCAGGTCCTTGAACTTCACCCGCTCATTGCAGCGGATGCAGGGCACCGGCGTTGCACCGGCCAGATAGCTGTCAGCGAACTCGTCAATCACCGCATCCTTAAAAATGTTCTCATAATCCAGGACGTAATGCGGGAAGCCGCGTTCCTCGGCCACGCGCCGTGCGTCGTGGATATCGATGCCGGCGCAGCAGGCGCCTTTCTTGGCCAGCGCCGCGCCGTGATCATAGAGCTGCAGGGTCACGCCGACCACGTCATAGCCCTGATCGGCCAAGTATGCAGCAACAACAGAGCTGTCGACGCCGCCCGACATAGCCACCACCACCCGGGTTTCCGAGGGCGGTTTGGCAAAGCCGAGCGAGTTTAGTTTTGAGTCGTGGTCCAGCGCCATGGGGCAGCTCCTGAAGGCAAGGGGGCAGGCGCCGCAGAATATAGGAAAATCCTACAGACTCTCAAGGGCCGTGGTTCACACGCCGTTAAGCCTGATCGGAAATTCTGGTGTCAGACCTCAACGAACAAGATCTTCGAGGGAAGAAATATGTTTTTGAAGAAAGTGGACGGGCCGCGCGCCGTCACCCTGCCGGATGGCACCATCATGACCCGGGCGGACCTGCCGCCGAAAACCACCAGGCGCTGGGTTGCCTCTCGCAAGGCCGCGGTGGTGCGTGGTGTTCTGTACGGGCTGCTGCCTCAGAAGGAGGCCATGCAACGGTACGGGCTGAGCGAGGAAGAGTTCCGAAGCTGGGTTGCAGCGGTTGCAGACCATGGCGAAGAGGCCCTGAAAACCACGCGTCTCAAGAAATTCCGCAGCCCTGACGCAAAATAACCAAGCCCGCCCTTGAGTTGCATTTGTAAATTAACCATCATGGTAACGAGGCATTAACTTTTTTCCACCAAGGTTAACGCGACCTGAGGGAAACAGTGTACAGGCGGAGAAAATAATATGCGCATTCTGCTGGTTGAGGATGATCCGACCACGGCCAAAAGCATCGAACTGATGCTGACCCATGCCAACCTGAACGTCTATTCGACGGATTTGGGGGAAGAAGGGATCGATCTGGCCAAACTTTACGACTACGACCTGATCCTGCTGGATCTGGGGCTGCCCGATATGAACGGCCATGAGGTACTGCGCCAGCTGCGCATGTCCCGTATTGAAACGCCCATTCTGATCTTGTCCGGCGCCGATGATACCGACAATAAGATCAAGGGCTTCGGCTTTGGTGCGGATGACTATCTGACCAAGCCGTTCCACCGCGAGGAACTGGTGGCGCGGATCCATGCGATCATCCGCCGTTCCAAGGGGCATTCGCAGTCTATCATCAAGACCGGCAAGATTGCGGTCAACCTGGATGCCAAAACGGTTGAGACCGATGGCAAGGCGGTGCATCTGACCGGCAAGGAATACCAGATGCTGGAGCTTCTGTCGTTGCGCAAGGGCACCACGCTGACCAAGGAAATGTTCCTGAACCATCTTTATGGCGGCATGGATGAGCCGGAACTGAAGATCATTGATGTTTTCATCTGCAAGTTGCGTAAGAAGCTCAGCAATGCAACAGGCGGCGAGAATTACATCGAAACAGTCTGGGGCCGCGGCTATGTGCTGCGTGATCCGCAGGAAGACCACATGTCGGGCGGCCAGCGGATGGCTGTCGGCGCCTGAAAGGACGATCACCCGGTCGGCACATGATCATGTGCCGCCGGTTGCAAGGACCTGCCGGTTGGCGGGTCTTTTTGCTTTTTGAGGCCTGCAGCGCGCGGGCTGTCAGATGCGCTGGACGCGGCCAGCGCGGCAGCTTATCACCAAAAGGGAGAACGAAGAGGGACCGCGCGTGGCAGAGAAAACAGAACAAGACGTGGCCAACCTGTCGGCTGAAGAAGCGCAGGCCGAGTTTTTCGGACTGGAAGAACAGCTTCGTGCGGCGGATTTGGCCTACCATCAGGCCGACGCGCCAGAAATCAGCGATGCGGAATATGATTCGCTGAAACGGCGGTACCGTGCGCTGGCAGAGGCATATCCGGATCTAGCGGCAGATGCCACTCAGCTTGATACGGTGGGGGCTCCGGTTGCCTCTGGGTTCGGCAAGATTTCCCATTCCGTGCGCATGCTGTCACTCGGCAACGCCTTTGCCGACGAAGATGTCAGCGATTTCGACCGCAGCATCCGCAAGTACCTTGGTCTGGAGCGTGACGCCGCGCTTTCCTTTACCGCAGAACCCAAAATCGATGGGCTGTCGCTGTCGCTGCGCTATGAGCTGGGCAAGCTGGTGCAGGCCGCAACCCGTGGTGATGGCAGTGTCGGGGAGAACGTGACTGCCAATGCATTGACCATCAGCGACATCCCGCAGCACCTGGACGGCGCGCCGGAGGTGCTGGAAGTGCGCGGCGAAGTTTACATGAGCCACGCGGATTTCGAGGCGCTGAACAGCCGGCACGCTGAGCGCGGCGGCAAAATCTTTGCCAATCCGCGCAACGCTGCGGCCGGATCCCTGCGGCAGCTGGATGCGGAAATCACCCGTGCCCGCCCTTTGCGATTCTTTGCCTACAGCTGGGGAGAGTTGAGTGCACCCCTAGCAGAAACGCAGATGCAAGCCATCGCACGGCTGCAATCCTTGGGCTTTCAGACCAACCCGCTGACCCGGCTTTGCGTGTCGGTGGATGAGATGATCACGCATTACCGCAGCATCGAAGAACAGCGCGCGACACTGGGCTACGACATCGATGGCGTGGTTTACAAGGTCAACGAGCTGGCGCTGCAGGGGCGGCTCGGGTTCCGCTCGACCACGCCCCGCTGGGCGATTGCGCATAAGTTTCCGGCAGAACTCGCTTGGACCCGGCTGGAGGCAATCGACATACAGGTCGGCCGTACAGGTGCGCTGAGTCCGGTTGCCCGGCTCACTCCTGTGACCGTAGGCGGCGTGGTGGTGTCGAATGCGACGCTGCACAACGAGGATTACATTCAGGGCCGCGATTCCAAGGGCGAGAAGATCCGGGCGGGCAAAGACATCCGCATCGGCGACTGGGTGCAGATTTACCGGGCCGGCGATGTTATTCCGAAAGTGGCTGATGTGGATATGTCCAAGCGGCCTGAAGATGCTGAACCCTACGCGTTCCCGCAGACTTGCCCGGAATGCTCCAGCCCGGCTGTGCGCGAGGAAGGCGATGCCGTGCGGCGCTGTTCCGGCGGCCTGATCTGCCCTGCGCAGGCGGTGGAAAAGCTGAAGCATTTTGTGTCCCGCGCGGCCTTTGACATTGAGGGTCTGGGCGCCAAACAGGTGGAGCAGTTTCATTCAGATGGATGGGTGAAAGAACCCGCGGATATCTTTGATTTGCAAGAAAACTATGGCTCTGGCCTGCAGCAATTGAAGAACCGGGAAGGGTGGGGCGAAAAATCTGCGGATAACCTGTTTACTGCGATTGCTGAAAAACGCACCATCCCGATGGCCAAACTGATCTTTGCCCTGGGCATCCGCCACGCGGGTGAAGTTGCCGGCCGGGATCTGGCGTTGCATTACCGGGACTGGCACGCGATGGCAGAGGCGGTTGACGCCGCGCGGCCCGCGGCGCTGGCGCACCGGGCGGCGGATGAGGCTGAGGACGCGGAACGCCGGGCTGCCGCTCAGGACGGTCGCCGCGCGCGCATCAAGGACGCCCGCGATACAGCCATTTCCAGGTGCGATGTTCCTGCCGAAGCCGCCTCTGCTTGGGCGGATCTTATCGGCGTCGATGGGATTGGCGCAGTGCTGGGCCTGTCCCTGTCAGACGCCTTTGCGAATCCCGAAGAACGGGCGGCCTTTGACCGGCTGATGGCCAAACTGACCGTCGTCCCGCCGGATGCACCGGCAGCAGACAGCCCGGTGGCGGGCAAGACCGTGGTCTTCACCGGCACTCTGGAAAAGATGACCCGCGCCGAAGCCAAGGCGCGGGCCGAAGCTTTGGGGGCCAAGGTGTCCGGCTCGGTGTCCAAAAAGACCGACATACTTGTGGCCGGGCCCGGGGCCGGGTCAAAAGCCAAGAAGGCGGCAGAGCTGGGCATCAGAACAATGGATGAAGACGGCTGGCTGGAGCTGATTGCAGAGGCATGAGCGGACGTCCTGAGATCCTGTTTCCGCTGTTCGCCGGTGCCGAGACCTTGCAAGGGGTTGGCCCGAAGACTGCGCAGTCTCTCACCCAGGTTGAGATAGAAACGCCGCGTGACTTGTTGTTTTCGCTACCGTATTCGGTAGTGGACCGGCGGCGGCGCGAGACCATCCGCGGGGTCGACTTGCCCGCAACGCTGACGGTTGAAGTGACCATCGGCAGTCATCGCCCCGCCCGCAACCGGGGCGGCGCCTACCGGATTCATGTGGAAGATTCGGAGAGCGAATTTCAGCTGGTGTTCTTCCATGGCCGCAGCCGCTATCTGGAGGCTCAGCTGCCGGAGGGCGCGCGCCGTGTGGTTTCGGGCAAGCTGGAGCTGTTTGACGGGCTGGCCCAGATGGTCCACCCGGACCACATGTTGCCGGTGGAAGAGGCACATGAGATCCCGGAGTATGAGCCGGTCTACAGCCTGACCCACGGGGTTACCCAAAAGACCATGTTCAAGGCGGCGCAAAGCGCGTTGTCACGGATGCCGGAGCTGGCGGAATGGATCGATCCGGCGCAGCTGCTGAAGGAAACTTGGCCTGCTTGGCATGACGCGCTGCAAGCGGCCCATGCACCGCAGGGGCCTGATGACTTGGACCCGCAGGCGCCGGCGCGGGCGCGGCTGGCTTATGATGAGCTGTTTTCCCATCAGCTGACCCTGGCGCTGGCCCGCCAGACCGAACGGAAGTTGCGCGGCATTGAAAGCCATGCCAATGGCCGTTTGCAATCCCGCGTGCTGAAGGCGCTGCCTTACCGGCCGACCGTCGCCCAGACCCGTGCAATCGCGGAAATTTCGGCGGATATGGCGACGGACAAACGGATGAACCGGCTTTTGCAGGGGGATGTCGGGTCAGGCAAAACTTTGGTTGCTTTCATGTCTTTGCTGGTCGCTGTTGAAGCAGGCGGGCAGGGGGTGATGATGGCCCCTACGGGTATTCTGGCACAGCAGCATATGGAAGGGCTTGCTCCACTGGCCGAGGACGCAAGTGTAGTGATTGAGATCCTTACCGGGCGCGACAAAGGGGCGGAGCGCAAGGCCAAGCTGGCGGCGCTGAAACGCGGTGACATTCACATCCTGGTCGGCACCCACGCGGTGTTCCAGCAGGATGTGGAGTTCCGTGATCTGCGGCTGGCCATTGTCGACGAACAGCACCGCTTCGGGGTGCGGCAGCGGATGGAGTTGGCGGAAAAGGGCAAGGGCGCGGATGTCCTGGTGATGACCGCGACGCCGATCCCGCGTTCGCTGGCGCTGGCGCAGTATGGCGACATGGATGTTTCGGTGCTGGACGAGAAACCGCCGGGGCGCAAGCCGGTCAAGACCGCCGTGATCAGCACCGAGCGGATGCAGGAGGTGGTGGACCATCTGCGCAAGGCGATCTCAGAAGGGCGCCAGTGTTACTGGGTTTGCCCGCTGGTCGATGAGTCAGAGCTGAGCGACCTGACCGCGGCAGAGGAGCGGTTCAAGCACCTGCGCGCCATTCTGGGGGAGGGCACTGTTGGCCTGGTGCATGGCCAGATGCCGCCTGCGGACAAAGATGCAGCCATGGCAGCGTTTCAGGAGGGCACGACCAAGGTTCTGGTGGCCACCACGGTGATTGAGGTGGGGGTGAACGTGCCCAATGCTTCGATCATGGTGATTGAGCGGGCAGAGATTTTCGGCTTGGCGCAGCTGCACCAGTTGCGCGGCCGGGTGGGACGCGGCAGTGCGCAGTCAACCTGCCTATTGATGTATCAGCCGCCGCTGACCGAGGGCGGACGCAAGCGGCTGGAGGTTCTGCGCGAAACCGAGGACGGCTTCCGCATTTCGGAAACCGACCTGCAGATGCGCGGAGCGGGCGATATGATCGGCACCGCGCAATCCGGCCTGCCGCGGTTCCGTATTGCCGATCTGGAACGTCAGGCCGGGCTGATGGCGGTGGCGCAAAGCGACGCGCGGGCGCTGCTGGCCGCCGATCCCAAGCTGGAGAGCGACCGCGGCAAGGCTGCGCGTGTTCTTCTGTGGCTGATGAAACAGGATCAAGCAATCCGTTTGATTACAGTAGGTTAATACGCGTTTCAAAGCGTGTTCTCTGGCGGTGTTCCAATCTGTTCGCAAATGTTCTCAAAAAGTTCTTTACAGGTGTTCTTAAAAATGAGAACAAAGAGGCAACAAACTTGCCAAAGAGCGAAGAGACCGACCGGAGGAGGCCCGAGCCATGATTGCACAGATCAAAAACACCATGCAGAACGCCCATTCGACCTTGCTGGAGGACGCCATCGGAGCGGCCTCGCTAATGGTGATGCTGGTGGCGGCGTTGCATCTTCCTGGGCTGCTCTGATCCGCTTTTCCCATTCCTGATTGCATCTGCTGTGCCGGGCCGGCCCTTTCCTGTCCCGGACTGCCCGAGGGATCAACCGCCTGTCCCGATCCCCAATTGGATTGCCTCAATATCCAGCCTGGCCTGCCCGGGTCCCGCACAGCAGAGCATGACTGCCGCCGCCATCCTGCCCGGATGCGCGGCGGTTTTTTCATTTGAGGGAAGAGTGATCACACAGCGGCATGCACTTTGCACAGGTGCAGGCCGCGTTGCTGTATTTCGGACTACCTGTGCAGGGCTGCCAACTGCCGCGTCAGGCGCAGTGTTCCTTGGCGGCTGTTTGCATGGCTTCCAGCGTTGCCTCCAGCGCCAGCATGATCGAGGCGTGGCGGTTCTTGAACTCGCGCGCAGGCTGCAGCACTTCCAGCCCGTCAAAAGGCGCGTCCGGCACCCGGCCGTTCTGGGTCAGCATGGCTTTCAGCTGGTCGCGGGCGGTCTCGACCTCTTCCAGCGAGCGGCCGATGACATGAGCTCCCACCACCGCCGCCGAGGCCTGTCCCAGCGCACAAGCCTTTACGTCTTGGCCAAAATCCGCGATCCGCCCGTTTTCCACAGAAATGTCGACGGTCACGGCAGAGCCGCAGAGCGGCGAGCGCTTCTTGACTGTGGCGCTGGGAGATTCGAGCCTGTCGAGATGCGGGATATCCGCCGCCAGCGCCAGAATACGGGTGGAGTACAGTTTGATCAGATCACTTTCGCCAGCCATGTCTTTCCCGGGCTTTCCCTGCTTGGTTCTTCCCCATACATAGGGAGCCGAACAGCAGATGCAAAAGGTTTTTGCCCATGTCTATAGCCGCGCCCTTTGATCCCGCCAGCCTGGTCTACAATGACGCCGGGCTGATCCCCTGCATTGCCCAGGACGAGGCCTCGGGCGAAGTGCTGATGATGGCCTGGATGAATTCTGACGCAGTGGCCCGCACGCTTGAGACCCGCAATGTCACCTACTGGTCGCGCTCGCGCCAGTCGTTCTGGGTGAAGGGGGAAACATCCGGCCATGTGCAGGAGCTGGTGGATCTGCGGATAGATTGCGACCGCGATTGCCTGCTGGCGCTGGTGCGCCAGACCGGGGCGGCCTGCCATACCAACCGGCGGACCTGTTTTTATACTGCGTTGCGCGGTGGCGACGAGGTTGAGCTGATGAAGCCGATGGGGTGAGGGGCGCCTGGGGGGGCGGCCCTGGCGGGCCGTGCCTCCGGCGGGAGTATTTTCAACCAGAAAGAAGCGGTAGCCCCACCATTTCGCGGATGTCCTGCGGGGTGGCGCCCTCGGTGCGGTATTTGGCAATGGCGCGGGCGTCGTCGCGTTTAGCGAGGCGTTTGCCATTCTCGTCGCGGATCAGGCGGTGGTGGTGGTAGACCGGCGTCGGCAGGTCCAGCAGGCTTTGCAGCAGCACATGGATTTGGGTGGCCTCAAATAGATCGGCGCCGCGCACGGCGTGGGTAATGCCTTGGTCGGCGTCATCCACGACCACCGATAGGTGGTAGGAACTGCCCATGCTGCGGCGCACCAGGATGATGTCGCCGACAGTTGGGATCAGCTGTTCAGGATCCAGCTGGTGTTTGCCTTCGAACTGCGGCCCGGTCTCAGTGAAGCTGCGCAGATCCCCGGCCCGGACGGCCTTTTCCATGTTGAGGCGGATCACGTCGCGGTCAGACGCCTCGCTGGCCGGGCGGTTGCGGCAGGTGCCGGGGTAGATGCGCCCGTCCGGGCCGAACTGCGGCACGCCTTCCTGGGGCGCGCCGGCCGCGGCCTCGATGTCGGTGCGGTTGCAGCGGCAAGGGTAGGTGAGCCCCAGTGCCGTCAGCTGGTCCAGCGCAGCGCGGTAGCGGGGCAGCCGGTCTGACTGGCGCATCACCGGCTGCGGCCAGCTGAGGCCGAGCCAGTGCAGGTCCTCATAGATCTGCGCCTCCCAGGCCGGGCGGGCGCGGGACTGGTCGATGTCTTCGATGCGCAGCAGGAAGGTGCCGCCTTCCGCCACAGCCATATCATGCGCCAGCAGCGCGGAATAGGCGTGGCCCAGGTGCAGCGGACCGGTTGGGGAAGGCGCAAATCGGGTGGTGAATGTCACGCTTTCTCAATCACATAGACGGTGGACTTCAGGCCGATTCCGGGGAGGTGATCGCCATGTTCCCGGAATAGCAGCCGGGCGGCCGAACAGTCCAGCCATTCATTGAGCTTGCCGGTATAGGCCCGGTCCTCCAGCGCGTGGTCATTGTAGGAAAAAGCAAACAGCCCGCCGCGCGGCAGCGCGTGCAGGATCATGTCGAACACCGCAGGCGGTGCCGCACCGGTGCCCAGAACGCCGCAGCCGGTGATCAGGCGGTAGGCGCCTTGCGCGATCGGTTTGCTGTCCGCGACATCGATCTGCGTCACTGTGCGATAGGCGCCTTTGCTGCGGGCCTGGGCGAGCATTTCGTCAGAGGGTTCCATGCCGTCGACGGTTTCAAACCCCTGCAGTCGCAGCGCCAGGCCTGAAAGGCCGGTGCCGCAGCCGAAGTCGAGTACGGGCACACTCATGTCCGGTTGGAATTTTGCCAAGGCTTCGGCAATCCGCCCCGGTGTGGCGTAACCGTTCTCGGCAATTTCAGCGTCATAAGAAGCGGCCCATTGGTTATAGTGCTCCAGGGTCGCTTCCGGTGTTTCAAGGTCGTAGGCCTTGTCCAGAAACTTTTCGCTCATGCAGCAAGCTTAGGCGCCGGCTGCGCTGCGCGTCTAGGAAAAGTTTTTCAGCCAATCCTGCCAGGCGTCTTTGGCGCGGTCGGTATAGGCCTTGTAGCGGTCCTTGCGGCCGCGGCGGCCGCCTTTGAGGCCGTCAACCGGACGGAACAGGCCGAAGTTCACGTTCATAGGCTGAAAGGTCTTGGCCTCGGCGCCGCCGGTGATGTGGTGGATCATCGCGCCCATGGCGCTGTCCTGCGGCACATCCGGCAACTCTTGGCCGAGGATCTCGGCAGCAGCCAGCCGGCCTGCCAGCAGGCCCATGGCAGCGCTTTCCACATAGCCCTCGACCCCGGTGATCTGGCCGGCAAAGCGGATGTTGGGTTTCGATTTCAGCCGCATCTGTGCATCCAGCAGCGTGGGCGCGTTCAGAAACGTATTGCGGTGGATGCCGCCAAGGCGGGCGAAACTGGCGTTCTCCAGCCCCGGGATCATCTTGAAGACCTGCGCCTGGGCGCCGTATTTCATCTTGGTCTGGAAGCCGACGATGTTGAACAGTGTTCCCAGCGCATTGTCTCGGCGCAGCTGCACCACGGCATGCGCTTTGACGTCAGGCTGATGCGGGTTGGTCAGGCCGACCGGCTTCATCGGACCGTGGCGCAGGGTTTCACGGCCCCGTTCGGCCATTACTTCGATCGGCAGGCAGCCGTCGAAATAGCCTGCGGTCTCGCCTGCGTGAAACTCGGTCTTGTCGGCAGCCAGCAGCGCGTCGATGAAGGCCTCGTACTGGTCCTTATCCATCGGGCAGTTGAGGTAAGCAGTGCGTTCTTCTTCAGTCTCGCCCTTATCGTAACGCGACTGCATCCAGGCCTGCGACATGTCGATGCTTTCCGCATAGACAATCGGCGCGATGGCATCGAAGAAGGCCAGCGCCTCAGCCCCGGTTTCGGCCTGAATGGCCTGGCCCAGTTCCGGCGAGGTCAGCGGGCCGGTGGCAAAGATCCAGTGGCCATCGGTCGGCAGTTCTGTGATTTCCTCATAAGAAACGGTAACATTCGGATGCGCCTTCAGCTTGGCTGTCACGCTTTCGGCAAACGGATCGCGGTCTACCGCCAGGGCGCCGCCGGCAGGCAGGCGGTGTTCATCGGCAGTGGTCATGATCAGCCCGCCTGCGGCGCGCATTTCCCAGTGCAGCAGGCCCACGGCGTTCTGTTCGTCATCATCCGACCGGAAGGAGTTGGAGCAGACCATCTCGCCCAGGTTGCCGGTCTGATGGGCGAATGTCTCCACCTTGGGGCGCATTTCGTGGATCACCACGAATACGCCCATGTTCGCCGCTTGCCAGGCCGCCTCGGACCCGGCCATGCCGCCGCCCACGATATGCAATGTCTGTGCCGAATGATCTGTCATGCCCGCCACATAGGGCAGGGGAAGGGGTTGCGCAACAGGCTTGGTGGTCCAATCGGGGCCGCAGTGCCGCCACAATTTACACGGGGCTTGCCAAGTCCGTGTGATCTGTCCGGGAGAGAGGGAAATTTGGGGCCGCCGCTGCGGGAATGGTACACCGGTGAGAGAGAACCGGTTGGAGGGACCCTTCCGCAGCAGCAGCCCAAATTGTGCCGGTCAGTGATCAATCAGCGACCGCGCCCAATCTTTGCCATCTTTCCGCCCGAATTGAAAGGCGGTTGATCGGCGTCTTATGGAAACAATATGTGCGGATTGGTAAACAAAGCCTAAAATTTTCGGAGAATTCCGGAGGCCAGGCCGGAATTCCCGTAAATTCATCCGGCGGGATCAGCTTTCCTGCCAGTCGGGCGCGCGTTTTTCGATAAATGCCGCCATGCCTTCGATGGTGTCGCGGTACATCAGATTCTCGACAATCACCCCGCTGGTGTAGGCATAGGCCTGATCCAGCGGCATTTGCAGTTGCTCGTAAAACGCCTGTTTGCCGATCTTCACGGCAGAGCCGAGTTTCGAGGCAATGGTTTCGGCCAGCCGGGTGGTTTCCGCCTCCAGCTTCTCCAGCGGCACGGCACGGTTGGCCAGGCCCAGATCCACCGCGCGGGCGGCGTTGATGAATTCACCGGTGGTCAGCAGCTCAAACGCCTGTTTGCGGGGGATATTGCGCGACAGCGCCACCATCGGGGTCGAGCAAAACAACCCGATGTTCACCCCGTTGACGCCGAATTTGGTGTCTTCCGCCGCCACCGCCAGATCGCAGGAGGCCACCAGTTGGCAGCCCGCTGCCGTGGCGATGCCATGCACCTGGGCAATGACGGGCTGGGGCAGGGACTGCAATCCGGTCATCACGCTGGTACAGCGGGCAAACAGGTCCTGGAAATAGGCCTTGCCGCCGTCCTCCGCGGCGCGGCCTGCGGTCATCTGCTTGATGTCATGGCCCGCACAGAACCCTTTGCCGGTGCCGGAGAGGATCACCACCTTGATACGGCTGTCTTCGCGCAACGTATCAATCTGCGCCTGCAGTGCGGCCAGCATCTCGTCCGACAGGGCGTTCAGTTTTTCCGGCGTGTCCATTGTCAGCCGGGCAATTGCGCCCGTGTCGTGACGTTTCAGAATTGTCATCTTGCCCTCCTCGCAAATCTCAGGGCAACTCTATGCAGGGACAGGGGAAAGGGAAAGCATGGCGCTGGCATTTGATGTCGCAGGTCTGACGGATTACCTGCATGAGATTTTTCCGCAGGTGAAAGACGATTTTGCCATTGATGCGATGGATGATAGCGGCCTGCGGATGCGGCTGCTGACGGCTGAGCGGCATCTGCGGCCTGGCGGCACGGTGTCGGGACCGTCAATGTTTGCGCTGGCCGATTGCGCGATCTATGCGCTGATCCTGTCGCGGCTGGGGCGCGAGGCGCTGGCGGTGACCACCAATTGTTCGCTGGATTTCATGCGCAAGCCGGTCGCTGGCGCGGATATCATCGCCGAGGCGCGGCTGCTGAAACTGGGCCGGGTTCTGGCGGTGGCCGATGTGCTGATGTATTCCGAAGGGCTGGCAGAGCCGGTGGCGCGCGCCAGCATGACCTATTCGATTCCGCCTAAGCGTTAACCGCAGTGGCAAAGGGCTGGCCGACCTTCACCAGCGTCTCCCGCCCTTTGGCGCTGTTTGCCGCCAGATCGTCCGAGAAACGGACCTTGCCGGGTTCAAACACCACCACCACTGTGGAGCCGCCGAATTTGAAGTAGCCCTTTTCGTCCATCTTCTGCACTGCGCCTGATGTACGGGTGTTGACGATGCTGCCCACGCCAAAGGCGCCGACCTCGACAAAACAATAGGTGCCCAGCGTTTCCGTCTCGATCAGGGTCCAGGAGCGCTTGTTTTCGCCAAAAACATCCGGCCCGGCCCCCAGCGCAATCGGGTTCACCGAATGCAGCGCGCCGGCGATGTCCTGTGCCCCGGTGATGTGGCCTGCGGCGGGGAAGTGGTAGCGGTGGTAATCCGCCGGGCACAGCCGCACGATGGCCAGCGCGCCGCCGATGAAGCGGTCGGCAATACCAGGCAGCATGGTGCGGACTGACATCGGGTGGCCTTTGACAGGCACAAATGTGTCCTCGGCCAGTTCCGGGAACACCAGCACCCGCCCGTCAGCGGGGGAAACAATGTCCTGCGGATCATCGCTGAAGGGCCGCGCTTCGGGCTTCAGGCGGCGCACGAAGAAATCGTTGAAACAGCCGTAGCTCTCTGCAGGCGCGGTTGCCTCATCCATGTTGATCGACAATTCGTCAATCACGGCGCTGATCTTGCCTTTGGAGAACCGCGAGCTGAACCAAGCGCCAAACAGCCGGCTGATCAGGCTGGAGCGGAACAGCAGCTTTTCCACCGGCCGGGCGCTGGCGTTCTGATAGGCCCAGCGGATCCACCTTTCGCCCAGCACGGCCTCTTCAAATGTCTCGCCGGTGTCGCGGTCAACAACAAGGATAGGGTCGCGCTGCATGGGGTCTGCCAAGTTTGGTTTATGTCCAGCCGCGCCTAGCAAAGAGCGGCTGTAAGGCCAAGAGCCGTTTGCCGCGCAAATGAAAAAGGGGGCCGCGGCCCCCTTGTCCCGGATGTTCCTTAGGGGAACAGCTTTTTCACGTAGTTCGGCAAGGCAAACGCGGCCTTGTGGATCTCCGGATTGTAATACCCGGTTTCGATCCCGGCATCGGTAAAACGCGCCTGCAGATCCTCAAGGCTTACATTGCGGGCCTTGCCCGAGTGGCTGCCCCAGCCAAAGGCCATCGGCCCGCCCGCATAGGTCGGCACCGACGCCAGATAGCATGACGCATCGGCAAACAGCGCCTGGAACGCGCGCAGGGTGCCGGTCAGCTCGTCACCTTGCATGAACGGCACGCCGTTTTGCGTCACGATGATGCCGTCCGCGGTCAGCGACCGGGCAGCGTGGCCATAGAACGTATCGGTGAACAGCACTTCGCCGGGGCCGATCGGATCAGTCGAATCAACGATGATCACATCGAACTTTTCAGTGTTCTCTTTCATGAAGAGCGCACCGTCATTGATCACCAGATTGAGGCGCGGATCGTCAAAGGCGCCGTCGCTCAGCATCGGCAGATACTCTTTCGAGAAATCCACCACGCCGCCGTCGATCTCAACCATTGTGACGTGCTCGACCGAGGTGTGGCGCAGCGCCTCGCGGGCCATGCCACCGTCGCCGCCGCCGATGATCAGGACACGCTTGGCATTGCCATGCGCCAGGATCGGCACATGGGTCAGCATCTCATGGTAGATGAAGTTGTCGCCTTCGGTGGTTTGCACCACGTCGTCCAGCGTCAGGATGCGGCCGAACTGGCCGTTCTGGAACACTTTCAGGCGCTGATGCTCGGTGTTGCTGTCATAGAGCATTTCGTCCACGCGCAGGGCTTGTGCGTAATGCGCGTGCAGGCTTTCCGTCACCCACTCCGGTTTGCCGGCACTGCTCATGCCGCAACCTCTTTGGCGATCAATTCCTCTCCGCGCAGCAGTTCGCGCACTTCCACCATGTCGGTGTTGAAGGCCTCTTTCAGCACGCCAACGGCTTTCCACGGCTCGGCATCGCCGCACATGAAGACGTCAAAAGCGCCATAGCCGATTTCCGGCCATGTATGCACTGAGATGTGGCTCTCCGCCAGCACGGCCACGCCGGAGACGCCCTGGGGCGAAAACTTGTGGGTGTGGATGTGCAGCAGGGTGGCACCGCAAACATCCACGCAATCGCGGAATGCCTTTTGGATGCGGGCTTCGCAATCCAGACCGGTGCCTTTCATTACTTCGATGATCAGATGGGTCCCGGCAAACACCTTGCCATCCTTGCGGATGAAATGGTCTTCGCGGTCCGAGTCCACAACGGAGTCGATATTCGCGGCTGTTACACCGCGGGCGGTATCTTCCTCATGGGCGCCTGTCTCCAGACCGATCCCCAGTTGGAAGAGGCTGGCGTCTTTCATGACACTCCCCTTCGTTCCAGTAGATTGCAATCCAGCCGGTTCCTTAGCGCCCCCCCGAATAAGGGTCCGGGGTTGGGATCGGTACCGAAAGTGAGGGGCATTTAGGCCGGGGGGGAGATTCGATCAACCTTTAATTTCTGCATAGCCGGTAACCCGCAAGGGCCTGCTTCCTGCGGAACATGGGGGCGGGCAAAAAAAGGGCCGGGGCGAACCCCGGCCGTCAGGTTGTTCTATTGCCCAGGGGATCATGGGCGCCAGAACGGAAGAGTGGCTTCATAATGGGCGTCCTGACGGCTCACCCCGATGTCCTTAAGCTGCGCTGCGCTCAGATGTTTCAGATGGGTTCTTGTGCGGCGGCGCAGGCTCCACTTGGTGACCAGCACAGCAAAGAGGACGGCCCATTGCGCCAGCACCGGCAGGCCCGGGCGGCTGATCAGATAGGACATGTTCGAGTGTGCCGTTTGCGTGTGCTGTACCATGGGAGGTTTCCTGTATTGTATTGATACAATCCTGTTGATTTGTCGTGTTGTTTTGATACAAAGGGGTAATCATGTTGTCCAAGGATGGATTGTAATGGGTACAATTTGGCCGCAAAGCCTGAGTGAGGCAAAAGGTCCCAAGTATAAAAAAGTGGCAGATACAATCCGGTCTGCCGTCGAATTGGGCAGTTTGAAAATTGGTACAAAGCTGCCGCCGGTGCGCGACCTTGCATATCAATTAAGCATAACGCCCGGCACCGTTGCCCGCGCCTACAGCATTTTGACCGATGAAGGCGTGCTGGAGGCCGAGGTTGGGCGCGGCACCTTTGTAGCCGAAAAGAAAACCCCGGTGCCGGATGACGTATGGTCGCGGGAGCTGCATTTGCTGGAGGCGCGGGATCCCGGCCATGTCAGCCTGTTCAGCCCGCGGATTGCCGATATGGGGCAGGTGGCCGCGGTGCGCGAGGCGCTGCACAAGGTGGCGGAAGGCGAGGCGCGCAATTTCCTGAATTATCCGACCCGTGACGCCTATCTGCCGGTGCGCCAGGCGGCGGCAGCATGGGTGGGACAGTCACCGGTCGGCATGGTCACAGAAAACGATATTGTCCTGACACATGGCGGCCAGAACGGGCTGATGGTGGTTCTGCAAGCGATTCTCGAGGGGCCGCAGCCGGTGATCATGGTTGAGGATCTGACCTATGCCGGTTTCCGCCGCGCTGCGGAACTGCTGAGGGCGCAGGTGGTCGAGGTTGCCATGGATGAACACGGCATCCGGCCGGATTCAATGGAGCTGGCGATCCGCAAGACCGGCGCCACGGTGCTGTGCACCAGCCCTGAGGTTCACAATCCGACCGGGCTGCACACACCGCTGGAGCGCCGCAAGGAAATTGTCCGCATTGCCCGCCGCCACGGGGTGCAGATTGTCGAAGACGACTGTTACCGTCTGGGCGAGTCGCGCGCACCCAGCTACCGGTCGCTGGCGCCGGAGCTTGCCTGGCATGTGTCTTCGATCTCCAAGATCCTGACACCAGCCCTGCGTGTCGGTTTTGCGCTGGCGCCCGAGGGCCGGTCCACAGACCTGCGGCGGGTTGCGGAATACGGATACTTCGGCCTGGCGCAGCCGCTGGCAGAACTGGTGCGGATCCTGCTCACCGATCCGCGGCTGCCTGATCTGGTGGCGGCGGTTCGGGGGGAAATGGCCCGCTATGTCCGGGTCGCGGTCAATGCGCTTGGCGGGTTTGATCTGACCTGGAACCCGGATGTGCCCTTCGTCTGGCTGCGGCTGCCCTCGGGCTGGCGCGCTGCCGCCTTTACCCGGGCCGCAGAAGCGAACGGGGTGCAGATCCGCTCGGCAGATGAATTTGCCCTGCGCGACGGCCGCGCGCCGCATGCGGTGCGCATCGCCATCAATGCGCATGTGCCGCTGAAACAGTTCGAGGAGGCGATGCTGCGCCTGCGCGCTCTGCTCGACAACCCGCCCGAGCAGATCAGCGTTTGAATTGTGGGGTAAAATAGTACCTATTTTGCAAGGTATTGATTTTGCGTAGTTTAATTGCATTTGCGTCTGTTGACGTGCGTCTTTGATCCCCGTAAACCCTCTTCATCGCATTCAGGCGTTTCCTTCCGGGGATTCTGCCGTCACGACAAACAGGATTGACCTGCCATGAAAACCTTCTCTGCTACTCCGGCAGACATCGAGAAGAAGTGGATCCTGATCGACGCCGAGGGCGTTGTTCTGGGCCGTCTTGCCTCGATCGTTGCCATGCGCTTGCGTGGCAAGCACAAAGCGTCCTTCACTCCGCATATGGATATGGGCGACAACGTTATCATCATCAACGCCGACAAGGTGCAGATGACCGGCAAGAAGCGCGAAGAGCACTTCTACTGGCACACTGGCCACCCGGGTGGCATCAAATCGCGCACCAAACAGGAAATCCTGGAAGGCGCGCACCCCGAGCGCGTTGTGACCCAAGCGGTCAAGCGCATGCTGCCGGGCAACCGTCTGAGCCGTCAGATCATGACCAATCTGCGTGTCTATGCCGGTGCCGAGCACCCGCATGAAGCACAGGCCCCCGAAGTTCTGGATGTTGCATCCATGAACAAGAAAAACACCCGGAGCTAATGTAGATGTCTGATCAGATCAACACTCTTGAAGAGCTCGCAGCTGCAACCGGTGTGGAAGCAGTGGCCGAAGAAACCATCACGCGTGAGCCGGTTCGCGACGAACTGGGCCGTGCCTATGCCACCGGCAAGCGGAAAGACGCGGTTGCCCGTGTCTGGATCAAGCCGGGTTCCGGCAAGGTCGAAGTGAACGGTTTGGAAATCAACAAGTACTTTGCGCGTCCGGTGCTGCAGATGATTCTGCGCCAGCCGTTCCAGGTTGCCGGTGTCGAAGGTGAATTCGACGTCTACGCCACCGTCAAAGGCGGCGGCCTGTCCGGTCAGGCCGGTGCGGTCAAGCACGGCATCTCCAAGGCGCTGCAGCTCTATGATCCCGCACTGCGCGGCGCGCTGAAAGCAGCAGGCTTCCTGACCCGCGACAGCCGTGTTGTGGAACGTAAGAAATACGGTAAGGCCAAAGCCCGTAAGAGCTTCCAGTTCTCCAAGCGCTAAGTTTTACGCTTTTGCATTCTTTGGAAAGGGCCGCCTGTTGGGCGGCCCTTTTTTGGTGCTGAAGCAGGTGACTGACCTGCACCGTTAACATTTTCGCAAAAGTAACGTAACATGGCCGGCACCGCTTTCTGTTGGGGGAGCTGCAATGCCGCAAACCATCTATGAGAAATACGGCGGGTTCAGTGCCATCAGCCGGGTCGTGATGACCTTTTATGAGATGGCGCTCGATTCCGATCAGATCGGTGACTACTTCGCCGAGGTGGATATGGCGCGGCTGATCGACCACCAGACCAAGTTCATTTCGTCGCTTTTGGGCGGGCCTGCCTCATTCAGCGACGAGCGGCTGGAGACGGTGCACCGGGCCTTGGCAATAACCCATGATGACTTTGACGAAATGGGCGCGCTGCTGAAAGACGCGCTGGAGCAGCACGGGCTGTCTGAACCGGACGTGCAGGCCACGCTTGCCGCAATTGAATCCAAGCGCAATGTCATCGTCCACCGGGACGCCGCATGAGCATTGCTGCCATCAACGAGCAGCTGCTGCGCGCTGTTGGCGTCGGGATTGCCGTTGTCCGCGCCTCTGATCTTGGATTTGTCTTTCACAATCAACCTTTTGCGGAATGGTTTGGCACGCCTGGCCCGGACGCGGCGCTTACGGATGCCATCGAAGGCTTGCAGCCGGACGACCTCGGCTCGCTGTGCGACGAAGGGCTGCGCTATTCGGCGGAGCTGAAGATCAAGCGTAAGCGGCGCACACTGGTTTTCGCCATCAACATTTCGCAGGCCAGCCATCTGAACGAGGCGCTATTGGTGGTGGAATGCCAGAACATCACCCGCATCCGTGAGCTGGAAAGCATGATCGACAGCTATTCCGCCATGGTCGAGCGCAACACCCGCGAGCTGGAGCGCGAGAAGGAGCGGGTGGAAAGGCTGCTGCTGAATCTGATGCCGCGCTCGGTCTATGAGGAGTTCAAGACCTTCGGCGTGGTGACACCGCAGCTTTACCCCAAGGTGTCAGTGGTGATGCTGGATTTTGTGAATTTCACTGATTTCGCCTCCCGCACGGACCCGACAGTGACTCTGGGGGAGCTGAACGATATCTTCACCGCTTTCGACCGTATCGTAGAGCAATACGGATGCGAGCGGATCAAGACCATTGGCGATGCCTATCTGGCGGTTGCCGGAATGCCGGAACCTACGCCGGACCATGCAACCGCAGTGGCCCATTGCGCCACCCGGTTCCTGCGCTACCTGGACCGGCGCAATCAAAGCCATCAGCACAAATGGCAGGCGCGCATCGGTCTGGGCACCGGCTCGGCCGTCGGCTCGGTGGTGGGCATTCAAAAGTATGTCTATGACGTCTTCGGTCCGGCTGTGAACCTCGCCTCCCGTCTGCAAGTCTTTGCCAATCCGATGAAAATCGTCGCCCCGGACGAAATGAAAGACGCCCTGTCAGAAGAATTCCGCGTCACCGATATTGGGTCCGAGGATATCAAGGGCATCGGCGAGGTGCATCTGGTCAATGTCGGTGATGAACTGGGCGTTCGGCAGCCCAGCGGACGGTTCTAGAGGGGCCCTAGTCGTCCGGCGCGATCAGGCCCAGACCGCGCAGGTAGATGCCGATACCGCTTTCCAGAAGGTCCTCAGGCGGGAAAGGGGAGGCAGCCCCCGGAGAATTCCGTGCATAAAGCTCCACCACCCCGTGGCTCATCGCAAGCACATGGGCCGAGAACATCGAAGCCGGCGGGCGTTTAGCTTCCGGGATATGCTGGCTGAGGTCCGCAGCGGCGCGCTCCAGGATCGCTCGTGCCCGTGCGGCGGCATCGGCCAGTTCCGGCGTCCGGTTCACCGAAATGCCGCTTTCGAACATGGCGATGTAGTGCCCCGGATGCTTGCGGGCAAAGGCAAGATAGGCGCGCCCTGTGGCCTCGAACGCGGCCAGGGCCGAGGGCTGGTATTTATCATAGGCGTGCTGCATGAGGTCGGCAAACATCGCATAGCCCTGCCGCCCGGCCTCGGCGATCAGATCCTCGCGCCCCTTGAAATGACGGTAGACGGCGGCGGGGGTCACACCGGCCTGTTTGGCAGCCTCCGACAGGGTGAACCCGGTCGGGCCCTTGGCCTCGATCAGATGCAGGGCCGCTTCGACCAGCGCCTGGCGCAGATTGCCGTGATGATAACCGCGTTTAGGCATCCCAGATATCCGGGCCTCCGCAAATTCCAGTGTCCAATTCGCCAATCGCGCCGGCGGTCTTGCTGTCATAATCGACGGCGTGCAGAACGCTGCGTATTGCTGCCAGCCTGGCCCGCCTTTTGTCATCCGAGCGAATGATGGTCCAGGGGGCCTCGGCGCTGTGGCTGCGTGCAAAGGTCTCGGAAATGGCGGTGCTGTACGCGTCCCATTTCTCCAGCCCCTTCACGTCAATCGGGCTGAGCTTCCACTGTTTCAATGGGTCGGACTCGCGGGAAAGAAACCGGCGCAGTTGTTCTGCGCGGCCGACATTCAGCCAGAACTTGAACAGATGCACGCCATCTTCGGCCAGCGCCCGCTCAAATCCCTGAACCTGACGGAAGAAGCGTTCGCGCTGCGGGTCCGTGCAGAAACCAAACACCTTTTCCACCACGCCGCGATTGTACCAGCTGCGGTCAAAGAACACGATTTCGCCGCCCGCCGGCAGGTGCTGGACATAACGCTGGAAATACCACTGGCTCTGCTCGGCCTCGCTGGGTTTCGAAAGCGCCACGGTCCGCGCGCCGCGGGGATTGAGGTTCTCGCGAAAGCGCTTGATGGTGCCGCCCTTGCCGGCCGCGTCCCGGCCTTCAAAGACAATGGCAACACGGGCACCGCTGGACTTGGCCCAGGACTGCAGCTTGACCAGTTCGATCTGCAGCGCTTCCAGCTCTTTTTCATAGGCCTTGCGTTTCATGCGCTCCCGGTACGGGTAGCTGGAGCTGAGGATCCCGTCTTTATCGGCGCCTTTGATGGCCTCGCGGATCTCCTCCGGCGCGCCGGTCCGGTAAAAGCGGCTGATGGCCCCGTCAAATGGCAGCGGCATGTGAAAAACCCTTCTGTCCTCAACCCTTTATATGGGCAAGAACTATGGAATGTGAATCGTTTTAACGCAAATGTGCGCGGGCGGCGGCGCGGCGCACGGCGGCGGCCACCTCGTCTGTTGCCACTTGGTGCGGCATATGGCCGACACCCTGCAGCAGGGTCAGGGCGGCACCGGGGACATCGCGGGCAAGCTGCCGGGCGTGGAGATCCGGGCTGACGGTGTCATCCGCGGTTCCATGGATGATTTCGACCGGGACGCCGATGCTGCTGTAGTGCGGCGTCAGGGATTTCACCTCGTCCAGCAGGTTGGCGCGCTGGCGGGCATTGGCCCGCAGGGATCCGCGCCTCAGTGTCAGGCCGATGCCGAAATGCTGGGCATATCCCTCAGGGACAGGCTGGGGGGCAAACACGGCGTCCAGCGTCTCCATAACGGTTTTGCGGGAGACAAAGGCTGTGAGGGCGGGCACGGCGACAACACTGCCGAGCGGCGAAGAGGTCACCCGGTAAAAGGTGTCCAGCGGTGTGTCCCAAGGATACGAAACCCCGGCAACCGAGACCAGAGCCGACAGGCTGCCGGGATAGTCAACGGCCCAGGCCAGCGCCACTGCGCCGCCATAGCTGTGTCCCAGCACGACCGGCTGTTCCGCACCCATCTGCGCCGCCGCCTGGCGCAGCAGGCCGGCCTGCTGGCGGATGGTGGCCCCGGTCCGGTTGATGCGGTCGGAATAACCCAGACCCGGCCGGTCAAAGATCAGGATGCGGAATTCCTCCGCAAGAGCGGGTGCCAGCCGGAAGGTCATATCGCGGGTGTTGCCGCTTGAGCCGTGGATCAGCACCAGATCCGGAGCGCTGCCCCTGGGCCGGCCCATCTCCACGACATGCACCCGGTGGCTGCCCACCACCAGGGTTTGCCCCAATGGCGGGTGGCTTGCCTCGGCGGCGGCCTCGCGCCGGCCAGCGTGCCAGGTCGTCAGCGCGGCTCCTGCCGCCGCGGCAAGGCCAAGATAACTCAGCACTTTAGCGACCGATCTGATCCATTTCATAAGGCGTGGTCTGGTAGATCTCATTGATCCAATTGCCATAAAGAAGATGCGCGTGGCTGCGCCAGCGATTTTGCGGCGGCTGGCTGGGGTCATCGTCCGGATAGTAGTTCCCCGGCACGTTGATCGGGGTTCCATTGGCCACGTCCCGGTCGTACTCCTGCTTCAGTGTATCATTGTCATATTCAAAATGGTTAAAGATATAGAGCGCGTTGTGCGCCTTGTCCTCAACCAGGCAGGGGCCGACCTCGTCACTGCCGAGCAGCGTCTTCAGCCCTGGTGCCGCGCTGATTTCGGCCTGCTTCATCTCGGTCCAGCGGCTGACCGGAATCACGAAATCATCCGAAAAGCCGCGCAGATAGGGCGAAGACGGCGCCAGATTCCGGTGCCGGAAACAGCCGAATGCCTTGTGGTCCAGCATATGCTTTTTCACGCCATGGAAATGGTTGATCATCGCCATACCGCCCCAGCAGACGCCAAAGGTGGAATGCACGTTGGTCTGGGTCCAGTCCATGACTTCGCACAGCTCGTCCCAATAGGTCACCTCGGGGAAGTCGAGATGCTCAATCGGGGCGCCGGTGATGATCAGCCCGTCGAACTTTTGATGCTTCACTTCCTGGAAGGAGTGATAGAATTCGGCCATATGCTCAGCCGCGGTGTTCTTGGTCTGATGCTCGGTCATCCGGATCAGGCTCAGATCGATTTGCAGCGGGGTTGCCCCGATCAGCCGGGCAAACTGGTTCTCGGTCTGGATTTTCTTCGGCATCAGGTTCAGCAGGCCGATGCGGATCGGGCGGATGTCCTGACGCGCCGCCTGATCCGGCGACATCACCATCACGCCTTCGTTCGTCAGAACGTCATAGGCGGGGAGGTCTGCGGGCATCTTGATGGGCATGTCAGTGTCCTGATTTGCGGAAGGTTGTGCGATATAGCGGAATTCGACAGATAGGCGGGTTAGCCGCGGGCCTCAAGAGCGGAGGCGATCAAATCCTCGAAATCCCCCTCATCCCTGACGGCCGAGATCTGATCGGCGGTGACAGTGACACCCCAATTGTCCGCCATCGCCTGATAACGCGGCTGGCGGTGCGCCAGCGCCTGGGCATAGGTCCAGCGGATAAAGGCATCAGGGTCCACATCGCCCTCAGCTATGCCATTTTCCTTGAGATACTCTTGCCAGACCCGGTCCAGGAATTCCGGCTGATAGGACATCGGCTTGGGCGCGCGGTCAAAGCGGCGCACCAGTTCGGCGGTGTGGGCCTCGCTGCCCTTGATCCAGACCATCAGCGTGTGTTTGCTGAGTTCCGACAGGACCTGATCGTTCGGGTCATTGGCATCGACCCATTCACAGATCGACCCGCCCGTATCGCAGATGAAATTCGGATAGCCATAGAGCTGCCCGGCACGGCCCGCGAAATATTCCGTATCCAGCAGCGCCCGGATTTCAGCGCCCCGGAACTGTTCCTGGCGGCGCTTGTATTCGCCAATCGGCAGCCCGCCTTTGGCCTTATCACCAGGCTTGCCCAGATAAGAGGCCACCGGTGTCAGATTCTCAAACGTGATGTTGGAGCCGATGAAGATCGAATCCGACAAAAGAAGATCCCGCAGAAACGGAACTTTCATCGCTTCCGCCTTGGCGTTGTCGGCGATGTATTCGCCCATATAGCGGGTGCCGATACGGTAATCGACCGAGTAGTGGAACCAGCTGCCGGCGCCGCGCAGGATGTTGCTGACATAGGTTTTGCCGAGCCCGGACATGCCAAAGAACAGCACCCGTTTGTTCGGCGCGTCGCGCCAGTCCTGCGCAGAAGTGTAAAGCATGAGATCCCAAGTCCCTGAAGGTTTCACGCCTTGCTAATCACCTGCGCGGGCTTGGTCAATTCCGTGTGCGTTTGCGCCGCGGGACCGGCTTGCCGTTCAGGACCATAAGCCCGGCTGCCAGCAGGGTAAAACCGGCATAGGCCTGCGGTTTCAAGTCTTCTCCCAGCCACCAGGCGCCCAGCAGGATGGCGACCGGCGGAATGATCAGCGTGACCAGCATCAGATTGCCGCTGCCAGCCAGCGCCAGCACCCGGTAGTATAGAAGATAGGCGCCTGCCGTGGCGATCAGGGAAAAGTAGGCAATGGACAGCCAGGTGCTAGTTTCCAGGTTCAGCGAAACCGGGCCGTCAACCAGCAAGGCTGCCGGCAGCAGGCAAACAGTTGACCCGGTCAGCATACCGGCAGCCGCCACCTGCGGCGGCAGCCCGGACAGTTTCAGCCGCGCCCAGGCACTGGCAAAGGCATAGGACACAGTGCCCGCCAGAACTGCTAGCTGCGCTGTGCTTCGGATGTCGAAGTTTGCAAATTGCTCCAGCCCGATGGCGGTGGCCACGCCGAGAAAGCCCAAGGCTACCCCCAGCGCCTTGCGGGGCGTCAGCCGTTCGTCGGCAAACACCAGGGCCGCGACGATGACGCCGAAGATGGCCGTGGCCGCATTCAGGATCGAGGTGAGGCCGGTCTCAATATGAAGCTGTCCCCAGGTCATCAGACCGAAGGGGATGATGTTGTTCAAGAGCCCCATCACCAGAAAGGCCCCCCAGATACGCGGCTCTTTTGGCACCGGCAGCCGCATCAGCAGCACCACGCCCCACAGGAACAGCGCGGCCCAGCCGCATCGGTGCAGCACCAGGGTGACAACGGGGATTTCGTCCAGGGCAATGCGGATCGACAGAAACGATCCGCCCCAGATCACGCCGAGCAGCATCAGCTCGGCCCAGGCGCGGGGGGAAATGGTTTTTTGTGTATTCATGCAGATCAGCTAGCGCGCAGGCATGATGCAAGCGACCCGGATCTTGCGGCAAAAGAAAACCCCGCCCGGAAAAGGTGAAGCATTCCGGGTTTGGGGCGCAAAATTGGCCCCTGTCGGGATTTCTCTCGGCAGGGGTTTGATTTTTAACGATAAAACTTGATAAGGATCAAACACGTTTGCGGGAGTCTTGTCCCGGAGCAACACATCGCAGAAAAATGGGTTTGAGACTTCGGTTTGCCGGGCTTCGGCCAATGCCTCTATTGGCGCGTGGAGGCCGTCTTGCCGGAACGAAAGAGGAAAAAGGGCTCTCTCGTGGTCAAGTCTATTGCGCAACTCTCGTTGGAGGTAGGGCGTTCAGGAAAAGCTGCGGCACTCTTTGGAGCGGCGGCAACTATTGGACGAAATCAGAAATGAGTATTTTGCCTTCGAAGAGACCAATCGTGATTTCCGGGGCAGTTTTAACGGCATCATGGTGAAGCGAACTTGCACCAAGGCTGCGCACCTTGCGTGCCTTCGAGATATGCTGCCATCCGGGAAGATCACCCTCGCCGGAGAGCAAGACGGAACAATGACACGCGTTGTTCCCCATGTTTTTCGGGACATGATTAACGAAGACCTCTTCGAGTGGTTTGTGATCACCTTCGGCAAGAACGCGGCAACAAACACGGCGAACAGTCGAATTGAGGCGTATGAGGAGAAACTCGCAGCCTTCAAAGAGCAGGCAGCGCTCAATTCGCAAGAGATACAGGAAGATCATAAACTGCTCAGTCTTTTTTGCGCACAGGAAATGCGTGTAGCCATCGGTGCAGATCTCAGAGGCAGTCCCGGCCCCTTCCCAATTTCATCTCATCGCAGCGTCCTCAGGTCTGGGTGAGATCACCTGCTCAGATCCAGGGTGAAACAGAAAAGGTTATCGGTTTTCCTGTTCTGCAGTAAGTACAGGCAGCCAATGAAGCGCCTGGCATTTAACCAAGAGCCAACTGATCGGGAACTGCGTGAAGCGTTGGGGCGCAGGATCCCGCGAGCGACGGTCCAACCGGTCTCCGCGTTCATGAATGCCCTGCGGTTCCGATTGAGCCTTGCCGATCGCGCAGCCGGCCGGCCGGCAAGAACTGGCGCGAAATACATCAATGGCGCCTCATACAACCCTGCCGTGTCAGCCGCACTGCTGAACATATTCCGCATTCACTGCAACTGGTTTGAAACCAGGCAATACACGGGCAATATGAAACCAAGCCGGACACAGCATCTGTAA
>NZ_LUKH01000047.1:0-22509 GCF_001593695.1 Leisingera sp. F5
GCAGGTCTTCAGGCCGCTCGCAGCCTTTCAGAAGTTCGTCCAGCAGTTCCTTGGAAATTGTCATCCTTGCTTCCTTTAGCAGAAGCATGGACCAGATCACTCATACACAGAAGATCGGACACTCTCGGAAGGGACAGCGAAGCAATTACGAGTGGCTGAATGCAAGGACACGAAATGTTGAATCCCGCCCGGTGACCTGACACCTGCGTCGTCCTTTCGCGCTTTCGGAATGGCAGATGGCTGTTCTCGGCCCGGTTGTTCATCCCCTTGTGTGCCATAGGAGCGGAGCTTATCGGTCTCGATCCGTTTCGGCACGAAGCCATGACGCTTCATCAGCTTGAGCAGCAGCCGTCTAGCCGCCCGCATATCCCGCCTGGGTTGGAGGATTTCTTCCAACACGGCGCTTTCCTGATCGACGGCATGCCACAACCAGAATGACCAGCCCGCGATTTTCACGGCAACTTCGTCCAGGTGCCAGACTTCGCCAGGTCGAGCCTGCCGGCGGCGCAAGCTGCGCGCGATCCGCGGCCCGAACTTGATGACCCACCGCCGGATGGTCTCGTAAGAAACATTGATACCGCGCTCTAACAGTATCTCTTCGACTTCCCGCAGGCTCAGGTTGAACCGGGCGTAAAGCCAGACCGCGTGAGCTATGATCTGACGTGGAAAACGGTGGCGTTTGTAGCTGATGGACTGGGTGCTCATACCCTCCGGCTATCCAGAATTCTCAGGTCCGGGAAGCACAAGTACGTTAAAGTGACATCACCCTGTGGTTTGCCTGTTCGTGCTGCTGCATGAAGGGTTTTCATGATAATGGTATTATTATTAAATTGAAATAACACAGCTCTCAGCAAATACTGCCCTACATCCGAAAAGTGTCTTGAGGGCTGAAATTGCCATTTCCTTTCAGGTGCTTACTAGATGACTCCCATGTGGCGGAGAACGATTTCTTGCGCCTGGGGGAAACAGGGATAGGGGGACGAATGTCCGGGAAAAGCAACGATACGACACTCTCGGCTTTTTCAACGCCGGAGCTGTTTGATGTGGAAACCTACCCGCTGGATCAGCCGGACAGCGCGGCTTATGCGGCGATGCTGGCGGCAGCAGTTGAAGGCTTGAACACGGTTAATTGCGCGCAGCTGGCTGATTTCGTGCGGCCGGAGATTCTCGCGGCGATGCAGGCCGAGGTTGAAGAGCTAGCACCGGGCGCAATCTACCATGAGGCCAACCTGAACCCCTATTTCTCGGAACCACCCGAAGGCACGCCTGCGGACCATCCGCTGAACCGGTTTTCGCCGCGCCGCCATGGCATGGTGCGTGGGGACAAGTTTGCCCGTGGCGGGGTGATCTGGTCGGTGTTCCAGAACCCGGACCTGTGCCGGTTTGTGGCTGAGGCGCTGGGGTATGAGAAACTGTACACCTACCGCGACCCCTATGCTTGCACCAATGTGAACGTGCAGCCCGAGGGTTGCGAGTTCGCCTGGCATTTCGACAACAACGACTTCACTGTCTCGTTTGGCCTGAAGCAGTCCGAAGAAGGCGGGGAGTTCGAATATGTCCCCAACTTGCGAAGCCGGGAAGACGAGAACTACGGTGCCGTGAAACAGGTGCTGGACGGAGACCGCGCCGACCTGCGCAGCCTGAAACTGCGCCCCGGCGATCTGCAGCTTTTCCGCGGCGGCTACACATTGCACAGGGTTACAGCGCCTGAGCGCGGCGAGCGGCAAAGCCTTCTTCTGAGCTATGTGACCGACCCGAACGACATCACGACATCGGACAAAGCCATCCGGATCTGGGGCGAAGCCCATCCGGACCATTATGCGCGAGACCGCCAGCTGGCGGAAACCCAGTAATGCAATTTGCAGGGGAGGAGACCCAAAATGACGAAACTCGGATCCAGCCTTCAGATCGGCCGTCGCGGCTTTCTGGCAGGTTCGGTAGCTTTGGCAGGTCTGAGCCAGATGCCGCGCGCCGCTGAGGCGCAACCGCAAAAGGGCGGCACGTTCCGTCTGTCGGTGAACCAGGGCGGCACCAGCGACACGCTGAACCCGGCCGAGGCCAACGGCTCGCAGCAAATAATGGTCGGCTGGGCGCTGCGCAACAACCTGACCGAGATCGGTTCGGACAACAAACTGAAGCCGGAACTGGCGACCGGCTGGTCGTCGGACGACGCTAAGACCTGGGTGTTCAAGCTGCGCCAGGGCGTGACTTTCCACAATGGCAAATCGCTGGCGCCGGAAGATGTCATTGCCTCGCTCAACCTGCACCGCGGCGAAGAGTCCACCTCGGGCGCCAAGGCGCTGCTGGCGGGTGTTGAGAGCATCTCCGCGGGCGGCAGCGACACCGTGGTCTTCAGCCTGTCGGCGCCGAATGCGGATTTCCCGTTCATCCTGTCGGACTACCACTTCCAGATCATGCCGGTTGGCGCCGATGGCGCGCTGGACTTATCGGGTACCGGCACCGGCGGCTACGTGCTGGAAAGCTGGAAGCCGGGTGTCAAAACCGTGCTGAAGCGCAACCCGGACTATTGGAAAGAGGGCGCGGCGAATTTCGACACGGTCGAGGTGCTGCTGATTTCCGACAGCGGCGCGGCCACCACCGCTCTGGTCACCGGCGAGATCGACGCGGTGCAATCCGCCGAATACAAGACGCTGGGCCTGCTGGGCCGCGACGGGAGCGTCGAGATCGAGTCGATCTCTGGCGGTTTCCACCCGACCTTCGCTATGCAAAGCTCGCAGGCGCCGTTCAACGACAACAACGTGCGCCTGGCGCTAAAATACGGTATCGACCGCGAGGCGCTGGTCCAAAAGGTGCTGCGCGGCCACGGGACGGTTGCCAACGACCACCCGATTGCGCCGTCGATGCCTTTTTTCGATGCGTCACTGGAGCAGCGCGCCTATGATCCGGACAAGGCCAAGTTCCACCTGAAGGAAGCTGGCCTGGACAGCCTGACCGTTTCGCTCAGCGTGTCGGATGCGCTGTTTGCCGGGGCTGTGGATGCGGTCACCCTATACCGTGAGCATGCCGCACCTGCCGGTCTGGACGTGCAGGTCGCGCGTGAGCCTGGTGACGGCTATTGGTCGGATGTGTGGATGAAGAAATCCTTCTTCACCAGCTCCTGGGGCGCACGCCCAGTGCCGGATATGATCTTTGCCACCGCCTATTCCAAGGGCGGCGACTGGAACGAAAGCGAGTTCAGCAACGACACTTTCCAGCAGCTGATGCTGGCGGCACGTTCCGAGCTGGATGAGGGCAAACGGGCGCAGATGTATGGCGACATGCAAGCCATTCTGCGTGATGAAGGCGGATCGGTGATCCCGTTCTTCCGCAACTTCGTCTTTGCGCGCCGCACCGATGTGACGCACAGCGAAGATGTGGCCTCGAACTGGGCACTGGATGGCTACAAAGCCATCGAGCGCTGGTGGAAAGCCTGACAAGAGGTACCGCTGGCGGGGCAATAGCCCCGTCAGCTTCCCCAGGCCTCGTTTCAGAGACATAATATGCACTATCTTCTCAGGCTTTTCCTCCAGCGGCTGGCGCTTGGTCTTTTGACGCTCTTTGTCGTGTCGCTCGTTATCTTTCTGTCGATCGAGTTGTTGCCGGGCGACGTTGCTCAGCAGGTGCTGGGGCAGTCCGCCACCCCCGAGAACCTGGCAGCGTTTCGTCGCGAGCTGGGTCTGGATCAGCCTGCACATACCCGTTACCTGAGCTGGCTTGGCGGGTTTCTGCAGGGGGATCTTGGCAATTCACTGATTTCCGGCATCCCGATCAAAGACCTGATCAGCGAACGGATGTACAACACCTTCTTCCTGGCCGGGTTTGCCGCGGTTATCTCGGTGCCACTGGCAGTTCTGCTGGGTGTCATTACCGCGCTGTACCGCGAGTCGTTTCTGGACAAATCGATCAATGTGGCAACGCTGACGGCGATTTCCGTGCCTGAGTTCTTTGTCGGCTATATCCTGGTCTGGCTGTTTGCTGTTGAACTAGGCATGTTTCCGTCGATTGCGAACCTGTCAGAGGATGCCAGTCTTGGGGACCGGATCTACCGGACCTTCCTGCCGGCGCTGACGCTGACGCTGATCGTGACCGCGCATATGATGCGGATGACCCGGGCCTCTCTGATCAATCTGCTGGCGCTGCCATATATCGAAATGGCGCAGCTGAAAGGCGCGAGCCAGCGGCGGCTGATCGTCATGCACGCACTGCCCAACGCCATCGCGCCGATTGTAACGGTGATTGCCATCAACCTGGCTTATCTGATCGTGGGAGTGGTGATTGTTGAAGTGGTCTTTGTCTACCCGGGCATGGGGCAACTGCTGGTCGATAGCGTTGCCAAGCGGGATTTCACAGTGGTGCAGACTGCCTGCCTGCTGTTTGCAGCCACGTATATTCTCTTCAACCTGGCCTCGGATCTGATCTCGATTGCGTCCAATCCGCGCCTGCTGCACAGGAAATAACGATGAACGCAATTCTTCATGAACTGCGCAAGGCGCCGCTGACTGCCAAATTCGGCTGCGCCGTTATCCTCTTCTATATCTTCGTGGCAATCTTTGCTCCGGTGCTGGCGCCCTATGGTGAAAGCGAAGTGGTCGGTTGGGAATACCAGCCCTGGACCGCCGAAAACTGGCTGGGCACAGACAGCCTGGGCCGCGATATGGCAACGCGGATGATTTATGGCGCCCGTAACACCATCGGCATCGCATTGGTGACCACGATGATTGCCTTTGCCGTGGGCAGTGCGGCGGGTTTCTTTGCGGCACTGCTGCAGGGCTGGGTCGATCAGGCGCTGTCGCGTGCGGTGGATGTGGTGATTTCGATTCCGACGCTGATTTTTGCACTGCTGCTGCTAACGATCTTCGGGGCGTCTGTGACCAGTCTGATCGGGGTAATTGCACTGATCTATGCCACTTTTGTCTATCGGATTGCCCGCGCAGTCGCGATGGGGATCGTGGTGATGGACTATGTCGAGGCAGCGCAGGTCAGGGGCGAAGGCCTGTGGTGGATCATGCGCAAGGAGATCCTGCCCAATGCCGCACCGCCGCTGGTGGCGGAATTCGGGCTGCGCTTCTGCTTTGTGTTTCTGACGATTTCAGGTCTGTCGTTCCTGGGGCTGGGCATTCAGCCGCCAGCAGCCGACTGGGGTTCAATGGTGCGCGAGAACGCCTCGCTGATCACGTTCGGCGACCTGACGCCTTTGATTCCGGCGGCTGCGATCGGGCTCTTGACCGTTGCGGTGAACTTTGTCGTCGACTGGATGCTGCACAAGGCCAGTGGCCTGAAATCCTAGGGGATACATAATGACCAATGAGCAAACCCCGCTGCTGACGATGCAGAATTTGCAGATCGAAGGTCTGTCCGAAGACCACTGGAAAACGATTGTGAAGGGGGTGGATCTGACCCTGGGCAAGGGAGAGGTCCTGGGCCTGATCGGTGAAAGCGGGGCAGGCAAATCCACCATCGGACTGGGCGCCATGGGCCATGTGCGCGATGGCTGCCGGTTCTCCGGCGGGACTGTGCATTTCGACGGGATCGAGCTGACCAGCGCCAGCCGGGAGGCTTGCCGCGATTTGCGGTCAACCCGGATCGCCTATGTTGCACAGTCGGCGGCGGCCAGCTTCAACCCCGCCTTCAAGCTGATCAATCAGCACGCCGAGTTCCCGGTGCGGCGCGGGCTTATGCAGCGCAAGGAGGCGGAGAAGGACGCGATTGATCTATACCGCCAGCTGCAGCTGCCCAACCCCGAGGAAATCGGCTTCCGTTATCCGCATCAGGTGTCCGGCGGCCAGCTGCAGCGGGCGATGACCGCGATGGCAATGGCTTGCCGCCCGGACCTGATCATCTTTGACGAGCCGACCACGGCGCTGGATGTGACCACCCAGATCGAAGTTCTGTCGGCGATCCGCAATATCGTGGAGGAGTTCGGCACCTCGGCGATCTATATCACTCACGACCTGGCAGTTGTAGCGCAGATGGCAGACCGGATCATGGTGCTGCGCTATGGCGAGGAGGTCGAGGCTGCGGATACCGCGACGATGCTGAAAGCCCCCAAGGAGGACTACACCAAATCGCTTTGGGCGGTGCGGTCGTTCAAGGCGGCAGAGAAGGCGCCGGTGGCCGAGGGCCAGGTGCCGGTGGTATCGCTTCGGGATGTGAGGGCGCAGTATCCCGGCATGGCGCAACCTGTGCTGAACGGCGTGTCGATTGATTTCTATGCCGGCCGCACCGTTGCGGTTGTCGGGGAGAGCGGTTCTGGCAAATCGACCACTGCGCGCAGTGTGATGGGGCTGTTGCCGCCTGTGCAGGGAGAGATCCTGCTGAACGGTGCTCTGTTGCCGCCGGAATTTCGCAAGCGCAGCAAGCAAGAGCTGCAGGCAGTTCAGATGATCTACCAGATGGCGGATACCGCGCTGAATCCCAGGCAGCGCATCAAGGACATCATCGGCCGCCCAATGACCTATTATCGCGGACTGAAAGGCAAACAGCTGACCGAGGAGATCCGGGCTCTGCTGGCTGATATCGAACTGGAGCCGGATCAGTACATGAACCGGCTGCCGACCGAGCTGTCGGGCGGGCAGAAGCAGCGGATCGGAATTGCCCGTGCGCTGGCGGCTTCGCCCAGGCTGGTGATCTGCGACGAGGTGACCTCGGCTCTGGACCAGCTGGTGGCAGAAGGTATTCTGCGGCTGCTGGACAAGCTGCAGAAGGAGCACGATCTGGCCTATATGTTCATCACCCACGACATCTCGACTGTGCGCGCGATTGCCGATGAGGTTGTGGTGATGCAGCAGGGCAGGGTTGTCGAACAGGGCGCCAAGGCGGAGATCTTCTCGCCGCCGCATGCGCCATATACCGATCTGCTGCTGTCTTCGGTTCCGGAAATGGACCCGGCCTGGCTGGACCGGGTGCTGGCGGAGCGGGCCGCCGCACACGGCTGACACTCCCCATCTCCCTCAACCGCCGCAAATTCCGGCTGAGGGGCTTTGCTGATCTTTTGAGTGAATTTTGCTCACCAAAATATGTAAATAATGGAATTGAGCTAATCTTTTGGTGTTTCTAAGATGCCGCCAAGACAAACACCTATGAGGACGCGCAAATGCGGCGAACACGATCTAAACGGGGAGCCACTCCCTCTGCGTCACAGCTGACCCAACCGCCTGCGGGCGGGCGTTTCATGCCGCTGGATGACAGCAAACTTGCGTATATCACCAACACTGCTTTTGAGATCTTGGAACGGATCGGCGTGTCGCAAGCCCCTGAAGATATTCGCGAACTCGCCCTGAGAAACGGGGCAGTAGCGCGGTCGGACGGACGGATCACCTTCCCGCGCACCTTGGTCGAGGACATGATTGCCAAGGCGTGCAAGCGGGTGGAACTGCCGGGCTTCAAGCGCGACCGGGGCATCGAGGTTGGCGGCGGCCGGGTGCATATCGGCACCGGCGGCGCGGCTGTGCAGGTGCTGGAGGCGGCGACTCAGACGTTCCGCAATTCGACGCTGCAGGATCTCTACGGGCTGATGCGCATCGTTGATGCCTGCGACAGCATCCACTACAGTCTGCGGCCGGTGGTGGCGCGGGATCTGGAGGATCCGCTGATCCTGGACATCAACACTGCTTTTGCGGCGATGAAGGCGACCTCAAAGCCGATCGGCACCAGCTTTTTTGAGCCGGACAATGTGGCGCCGGTGATTGAAATGTTCGACCAGGCCCTGGGGGGCGAGGGCGCGTTCCGGGGGCAGCCGTTCTGCTTTGCTTCGATCTGCCACGTGGTGCCGCCGCTGACCCTGGCCGAAGAGGCCTGCGGGGTGATGCGGGAATGCGTGCGGCTGGGGATGCCGCTGCAGATCTGTTCGGCCGCACAGGCAGGCGCCACCAGCCCGGCGGCGCTGGCCGGCGCTTTGGCGCAGGGGCTGGCAGAGTCGCTGGCAGGCCTGGTGCTGGTCAACATGATGCAGCCGGGCTTCCCCTGCGTTCTGGCCTTCCTGCCCTTCATCTCGGACTTGCGCACCGGCGCGATGACTGGCGGCTCGGGCGAAGCTGCGGTGGCCAACGGCGCAGCTGCGCAGCTGCTCTTGAACCTCGGCCTGCCGTCCACCGTTTCAGCGGGCATGACCGATGCCAAGACCGCGGATGCGCAGTCGGGGTACGAGAAAGGCTATACCATCGCGCTGGCGGCGCAGGGCGGTGCCGACATGATCAACCTCTCTGTCGGCATGCTCGGCTCAATCATGGCCGCCAGCAAGGAGGCGCTGGTGATCGACAACGACATGTGCGGCGCGATCCTGCGATCGGTGCGCGGGGTGGAGATGTTCGACAGCGCCATCGACCTCGACATGATGGAGCAGGTAGTGACCGGCGAGGGGCATTACCTGGGCACCGGGCAGACGCTGGAGCTGATGACCAAGGAATACGTCTATCCCAAGCTCGGCGACCGCCAAAGCGTGAACGACTGGCTGGAAAGCGGCGCGCTGACCGTTTGGGACCGGGCGGTGGCCCGGGTTGCCGAGATCGAAGCCATGCCCGCACCGGACCATCTGCCTGCTGAAGCCGAGGCCGCCATCCGCGCCCGGCTGCCTATTCATCTGAAAGTGTAAGACCATGAAGACCCAAGCCAAAGTTGTCATTATCGGGGGCGGCGCCGTCGGCGTCTCGACCCTCTACCACCTGGCCAAGGCTGGTGTGACCGACACCCTGCTGATTGAGAAGAACGAGCTGACTTCGGGCTCCACTTGGCATGCTGCGGGCAATATCCCGACCTATGCCAACAGCTGGGGCGGCATGCGGGCGGGCAATTATGCCTGGCGGCTTTACAAGGATCTGGCGGAGGAGGTGGATTACCCGATCACCTACCGCCACACCGGCGCCTTTTGGCCTGCGCATACGCAAGAGCGGATGGATCTGTTCCGGCATCTGGCGGGAATTTCCAAGGGGCTGGGCTACGATATGGCGATGCTGACCCCGTCCGAGATGGACGACATGCACCCCTATTTCAGCTCGGGCGACAGCATCATTGGCGGTATTCTGGACCCTTACGAGGGCGACGTGGATCCCTCGCAGCTGACCCAGGCGCTGGCCAAGGGGTCGCGGGACCTGGGCGCTGAGATTGCGCGCTTTACGCAGGTCACCGGCATCAGCCGCCGCCCCTCCGGTGAATGGGAAGTTGCGACCGACAAGGGCAATGTACTGTGTGACATCGTGATCAACGCCGGCGGCTACTATGGCCGTGTGGTAGGTGAGATGGTCGGCCAGAAACTGCCCGTCGTGACGCTGGAGCACCAGTATCTGGTGACCGACAGCCTGGCGGAGCTGGAAGCCAACCCCGAGAACTTCCCGCTCGTGCGCGATCCGGACATCATGTACTATCTGCGGCGCGAGCGGAACGGGCTGCTCCTGGGCTCATACGGCCATGAGGGCCGCCCGGCCTGGCTCGACGGGATGCCGGACTGCTTTGCCAACCAGCTCTATCCCGACAGCGTCGACGACATTGCCGAGATCCTGGAAGCGGCGCTGGAGCATGTGCCGCTCTTGGGCGAGGCCGGGGTCAGCCGCTTTGTGAACGGCCCGATCCCCTACAGCCCCGATGGCGCGCCCTTGTGCGGCCCGGCCTTCGGCCTGCCGAACTTCTACCATGCCTGCTGCTTCCCGGTCGGCATCACCCATTCGGCAGCGGCGGCCAAGACGCTGACCGAATGGATCACCGAAGGTGAGCCCGAGTGGGACATGTCATTCTGGGATCCGCGCCGCTTTGGCGAGGAATGGGCGACGTTTGATTACACCGTCAAACGCTCCAGCGAGCTCTATGAAAACCAGTATGCGATCCCTTACCCGCACCACCTGTGGAAATCGGGCCGCCCGGTGCAGACAACGCCGCTGTACGGCACGCTGAAAGAGAAGGGCGCGGTGTTCGGCCAGGTCGCGGGCTGGGAACGGGCGTTCTGGTTTGAGACCGATGCGGTCAAGGACGACGGCAAGCTGAGCTTCCATCACGAGGCCTGGCATGAGGCTGTGAAGGCCGAGTGCGAAGGCGTGCGCGACAATGCGGGCGTGATGGATCACGGCGGCTTCACCCGCTACGAGATCGAAGGGCCAGGCGCCACCGAGTTCCTGAACCATGTGTTCTGCGGCGCGATGCCTTCGGTGGGCCGGGTCAAGCTCAGCTATATGCTGACGCCCAAGGGCAAGGTCTGGTCCGAGGCCACCATCGCCCGGCTGGACGAGAACAAATACCTCTTGTGCGGCCCGACCCTGGCCGATCAGCGCGACCACGACTGGATGTCGCAGTTCTTGCCGGAAGAAGGCGTGAGCCTGAAGCGCGGCTCGGAGTTTGATGCGGCATTGATGGTGATGGGGCCGAAATCCCGCGACGTGCTGCAGCCGTTGACGGAAGACGATCTGTCGAAGGAGGCAGCCCCCTGGATGTCGGTGCGCGGGATCACCATTGCAGGCGCGCCGGTTATTGCGCTGCGGGTCTCCTATGTGGGCGAGTTGGGCTGGGAGCTGCACATGCGCTCCGCCGATCTAGTCACTGTCTACAATGCGATCATGGAACAGGGTGCGGATAAGGGCATGGTGGAGTTCGGCTCTTATGCCTTGAACGCGATGCGGATCGAGAAGGGTTATCACGGGTGGGGCGCCGACTTCGGTATTGAATACACCGCATTTGATGCGGGTCTGGACCGCTTTGTCAGCAAGAAGAAGGAAAGATTTGTCGGCCGCGATGCGTTTATGGCGCAGGCAGAGCAGCCGAAGGACTACCACTTCACGGCCTTTGTGCTGGAAGGCCACGGCGCGGATGCGCTGTCCTCGGACCCGATCTGCCGCGATGGAAAGCCGGTCGGCTATGTCAGCTCCGGCGGCACCGGCTTCCGCATCGGCAAGCGCATCGCGCTGGGGTATCTGACGGTTGAGGCGCAGCCGGGTGATGTCTTTGACATCGAAGTGCTGGGCCAGCCGGTGAAGGCAACGGTTGCCACCGTGCCGTTCTACGATCCTGAAAACGACCGGCTGCGGGGCTAAGGACATGGCAAAATCCCTTCCCCAGGACGTTCAGGTCGCCATTGTCGGCGGCGGCATCGTTGGCTGTGCCACGGCGTACCACCTCGCGAAAGCGGGGTGGTCGGTGGCGCTGTTCGAGCGCAAGAAACTGACCTCGGGCACCACCTGGCACGCTGCCGGGCTGGTCAGCGAGACCCAGGGCGTGCCGGTGATGACAGCGCTGGCCAAATACGGCCTCGGCCTGATGGAGACGCTGGAGGATGAGACCGGCCAGAACACCGGCTTCAAACGCAACGGTTCGATGACACTGGCGCTGACCGGGGCGCGGATGGAGGAGCTGCGGCGCAAAATGGACTATGCGCACGGCTGCGGTATCCGGGCGGAAGAAATCAGCGTCGCTGAGGCGCTGGAGCGCTGGCCGCTGTTGTCCGTGCATGATGCCAAAGGTGCTTTCTGGTTCCCCGGCGATGGTTGCACCAACCCGATCGACACCACCATGGCGCTGGCCAAGGGCGCGCGCATGAATGGCGCGCTGATCTTTGAGGACACCAAGGTCGAGCGTCTGGTGATCGAAGGCGGCCGCGCTGTTGGCGTGGAAACGGGGCAAGGCCTGGTGCGCGCTGAGCATGTGGTCAATGCAACCGGCATGTGGGCGCGTGAGTTCGGCCTTGCCCATGGCGTGCAGGTGCCGCTGCATTACACCAACCACTACTACGTGGTGACCGATCCCATTGAAGGCGTCACCGGCGATTTGCCAGTTCTGCGGGTGATGGATGAATACGCTTATTACAAGGAAGACGCGGGCAAGCTGCTGATCGGCTGTTCCGAGCCCAATGCCACCCCCTGGCTGCCCGAGGGCGGTCTGCCGGAGAGCTTCGAGTTCGACGAGCTGCCTTGTGATGAGGAGCACCTCTATCCGGTCCTGGAAGCGGCGATGGAGCGCGTTCCGGCGCTGGCGGAAAGCGGCATTCGCAAGTTCTTTAACGGGCCGGAATGCTTCACCCCGGATGCCAAGCACTACCTAGGGCCGATCACCGATGTGAAGGGCATGTGGGTTGCCGCCGGGTTCAACTCGACCGGCATCCAGAACGGGCCGGGCGCTGGCCGGGCGCTGGCCGAGTGGATCATGGCCGGGCATATGACCATGGATCTGACCGATGTGGATGCGCGGCGGATTGTGCCAGCGCTGAATGCGCGCAGCTATACGGCTGCCAAGGCGGCGGAAACGCTGGGCCATGCCTATGCGATGCACTGGCCCTATCTGCGCAAGACCGAAGCCCGCGGGCTGCGGCGCACGCCGTACTACGGCCATCTGAAATCGGCAGGCGCGCAGTTTGGCAGCGCCAACGGCTGGGAGCGGCCCTTGTACTATGGCCGCGAGATGACCGACGGTTTTGGACGAGAGCCGTGGTTCGACGACTGGAAAGCCGAGCATGAGGCCCTGCGCAATGATCTCGGCATGATCGACCTGACCTTTGGCCGGTTCATTGTTGATGGCGCAGCAGCCGCGGCGCAGATGCAGCGCCTGTGCGGTGCCAATATGGCGGTTGAACCGGGCACGCTGGTCTATACCCATATGTTCAACGAACAGGGCGGGATCGAGGCGGATGTGACCGTCGCGCGCCTCTCGAACAGTCGCTTCCTGGTGATGGCATCGGCGGGGGCCGAGCCGCAAACCGAAAGCTGGCTGAAAACCCAGCTGCAGGGCACCGGCGTCAGCGTGGTGAATGTGACCGCATCCGAGGCGACGCTGGCCATCATGGGGCCGAGATCGCGAGAGTTCCTGCACGGCCTCACCGGCGCGGACCTGTCGAATGGGGCTTTCCCGTTCGGCAGCTTCCAGAACCTGCATCTCGGCCACTCCCCGGCCCGGGCACAGCGGATCACCTATGTGGGCGAACTGGGCTGGGAACTGCATATTCCGGCGGAGTTCGCGCAAGCCGCCTTTGAAACCGTGATGGCCGCCCAGGGCGCTCCGCGCCTGTGCGGCGGCATGGCAGTGGACAGCTGCCGGATCGAGAAGGGCTTCCGCCATTGGGGCCACGATATTGGCCCGCATGACAGCCCGGTGGAGAGCGGCCTGGTCTTTGCCTGTGATTTCGCGACGGAGTTCACCGGCAAAGCGGCGATTGAGGCCAAGCGCGCACAGGGCACCGCCAGCCGTCTGCTAAGTTTCAAGCTGGAAAAACCCGAAGCGCTGATCTTTGGCAAGGAGCCGATTCTGCGCGATGGCAAGATCGTCGGGCGGCTGACCTCGGCGTCCTATGGCTGGACCGCCGGCGGCGCCGTGGGCCTGGGCTATGTGTCCAAGGAAGAGGGAATGACCCTGAAAGATCTGGCAGACAGCAGCTATGAGGTGATGGTCAACGGCCGCGCGGTCAAAGCAACGGCCAGCACCCGCCCGCTATACGACCCGGCAATGACACGGGCGCGCAGCTGACCAGCGCATCGGAAGGGCGGCAGAAGCCGCCCTTTTCCGTTATAAGACGTGGAACCCTGCACCCGGCAGGCTGCACCATTCGGAGAGAAGCTGGGCAACTTGGTAGATCGGATCGCCTTCTTCCATGTCCTCGGCCCGGATGGCGGCGCACCAGGGCACCGAGATGCCGTCCCGTGTCACCCGCGCGCCAACGATCCGGCCTTCGTTGAGGGCTGTTTGCAGGGCCCAGCTCGACAGCACGCTGGTGCCAAGATCGGAGGCGACCAGTTCGACGATGGCTTCGGGAAGCTCCACTGTTGCCGCCCATTTCGGATAGCTGTCAGTGGGGCGGAACAGGCGGGCGAACTCGCGGTCCGGTTCGGGCACCTTGGTGTAGGTGATGAAAGGCTCTCCAACGATGTCGGTGCCTTCGACATACTCCCGGCCGGCGAGCCGGTGGCCGGGGGGCATGATATAGAGCAAAGGGTCTTCGAACAGGGGCAGGCTGCGCAGACCCGCCTGGGCGACCGTGCCCGACATAACTGCGATATCAATGTGCCGGTTCAGCATGCCGTTCAGCGGGTCGCTGCTGGCTCCGGCCATGATCTGCAGGTCGATGCCATCGGTGCGGGATTTCAGGAATTTGATGAAGGCGGGCAACCAGCGGTAATTGCTGTAGGCCTCCACTGACAGGCGGACCACATGCTGGACGTTGGCATTCATGCGGCGCACGTCCTCTTCAGCGCGACTTAGGTCGGAGAGAATGCGTTCCGCCACAACTGCCATGTAGTCCGCGGCGGGAGTTCTTCGGAGTTTCTTATGCATCCGTGTGAACAGTGGCACGTCCAGGCGGCGCTCTGCCTCGCGAAGACGGTGGGACAGAGCAGAAGGGGTGACACCCAGCATCTTGGCCGCATCAGTGATTCTCCCGGTCTGAATAACAGCCTGAATCAGCTGCAGATGGCGCAGGTCGAGGAGTGGTTTCATAGATTCTAGCCTGAATTGATTTCACAAAAGTGAGAAAACTTCGAGATTGAACTTCAGTCAAGATGAATGTGAAATCGCCTCTAAGAATTCCATTGGAGCCAGACATGAACGCCGACGCCAAACGCTCGATCGAGCAGGACAAAGCCCACCACGTGCATCCGCAGTCGAATCTGCGCCAGCATGCCGAGAACGGGCCGACGATGATCACCCATGGCAAGGGGGTGTTTATCTATGACAGCGAGGGCCGTGAGATCATCGACGGGTTTTCCGGTCTTGGCTGCGTATCCTTGGGCTACCACAATGAGCGCCTGGCCAGTGCCGCGATGCACCAGATGAACACGCTGCCGTTTGCGCCCACATTCTACAACCGCTCGCACCCAAAGGTTGCGGAGCTGGGCGAACGGCTGACGGCGATGGCGCCGAACGGTATGACCCGGGCGATGTTCCAATGCTCGGGGTCCGAGGCCAATGACACCGCGATTAAACTGCTGTGGTACACCAACACCGCAAAGGGCGAGCCGAACCGCCGCAAGGTGATCGGCCGGGTGCGCGGCTATCACGGCAACACCATTGCGACCGTGTCGTTGTCTGGCCAGCCGCATATGCACGCCAAATTCGGCCTGCCGCTGCCGGAGTTCAAGCACACAGAGCTGCCGAACTATTACCGCTTCCACATTGATGGCGAGAGCGAGCAGGAATTCTCGGCCCGGATGGCCGTGAAATTCGAAGAGCTGATCCTGTCGGAAGGTCCGGAAACCATTGCCGCCTTCTTTGCCGAACCGGCGATTTCGGGCGGCGGCGCGCTGATGCCGCCGGAAGGCTACTGGGAGCAGATGCAGGCGGTGCTGCGCAAGTATGATATCAAACTTCTGGCCGATGAGGTGGTCTGCGGTTTCGGGCGCACCGGCAATATGTGGGGCTCGGAAACCTGGGGCATGAAGCCTGACATGGTGACCTGCGCCAAGGCGCTGTCGGCAGCCTTCTTCCCGGTGTCGGCCTTGATGTTCAAGGATGACATGTATGCCGATATGATGAAGAACTCCGACGAGGTCGGCACATTCGGCCACGGCTATACCTATGCAGGCCACCCGGTGGGCGCGGCGGTGTCGCTGGAAGCGCTGGATATCTATGACGAGATCGATCTGGTCGGTCACGTGCGCAAGGTGAGCGGGAAGTTCCTCGCCAAGTGCCATGCGATGGCGGATCATCCGCTGGTGGCCGAGGTGCGCGGTGTGGGACTGTTCTGCGGCTTCGAGCTGATGAAGGACGCCAAAACGCGCGAGCCGTTTGATCCGTCTTGGAAGGTGGGCGAGCTGGTGCAGAACTTTGCCCACGACCGCGGGCTGTACCTGCGGGCGATCGGCGACCGGATGAGCTTCATGCCGCCGCTGATCATCAGCGAGGATGAAATTGAGATTGCCACCGAGCGGTTCAAGGGCGCGCTGGATGACGCCTGGGCCGTGGTCAAGGCAAAGATGTGAGGGAGGCGAGAATGGCGGACCTGCTGGAACCGAAACTGCCCGATGCCGGCCTGGCCGGCAGCTATATCAACGGGGCCTGGCACTGGCCTGCCGATGGCCGGACGCTGACCATTGAAAACCCCTCCCGCCGTGCGGCTATCTGCGAGGTCGGGCGCGGCACGGGGACTGAGGTTGATTTGGCCGTCGGGGCCGCCCGTGCCGCTTTGCCGGCGTGGCGTTCCCTGGCCGCTGCCGAGCGGGGCAAGCTGCTCGCGGAGCTCGGGCGCAGGCTGGAGGAAAACGCCGAGGAAGTGGCCCGGGTGCTGGCCGCCGAAAGCGGCAACGCGATCAAGACCCAGTCGCGCGGCGAAGCGATGGGCGCGGCAGGCGTCCTGAAATACTACGGCGGCGTGGCGGTGGAGCAGAAGGGCGAGACCCTGCCGCTGGGGCCGGGCCTGCTCAGCTACTCGACCCGCGAGCCGCACGGCGTGGTGGGGTCGATCATCCCCTGGAACTCGCCCTTGCAGCTGGGGGCGGTGAAAATCTCGATGGCGCTGGCCACCGGCAACTGCCTGGTTCTGAAACCGGCCGAGGACGCGCCGCTGGCGATCCTGAAGCTGGCGGAGCTGGCCGACGGGCTGTTCCCGCCGGGCGTGTTCAACGTGGTCACCGGCCTGGGCGAGGAAGCAGGGGCGGCGCTGGCCGGCCATCCCGGCATCGACAAGGTCTCTTTCACCGGCTCATCCGAGGTGGGCAAGCTCATTGGCAAGGCCGCCGCCGACCGCATCGCCAACCTGACGCTGGAGCTGGGGGGAAAATCCCCGACCATCGTCTTTCCTGACGCCATTGCCGATGGCCGGCTGGACAGCTGCGCCCAGCAGGTGGCCAATGCCATGCGCTTTGCGCGCCAGGGGCAGAGCTGCACCGCCGGTTCGCGCCTGTTTGTGCACCAGGACATCTGGGACGTGCTGATGCCCAAGGTGGCAGAGAAATCTGCGGCGCTGAAGGTGGGCGACGCGCTGGACCCGGATGTGGACATGGGCGCGGTTGTAAATGCTGAGCGCTACGGCGAGATCCGCGGGTTTGTGGCCGAAGCCGAAGCCCAAGGCGCCGAATTCCTGATCGGGGAAACTCCGGCGGAAGACCCGGCGGGTTTCTGCCCCAACCCGACCATCATCACAGGGGTGGACAACAATTGGCGCATTGCGCGCGAAGAAGTGTTTGGCCCGGTCATGGTGGCAATTCCGTTTGAGACCGAGGCCGAAGTCATCGCGATGGCAAACGACACTCACTACGGGCTGGCGGCTTTCCTCTTTACTCATGATGTCAGCCGCATCACCCGCCTGACCCGTGCCATCGATGCGGGCTGGATTCAGGTGAACCAGGGCGGCGGCCAGATCCCGGGCATGTCCTATGGCGGCACCAAGCAATCGGGTATGGGCAGCGAATACTCGATCGAGGGCGCGCTGGAGGCCTATACCTACCGCAAATGCGTGACGATCAATATCGAGGCCGGTTCTGAGGCGGGGGCATGAGCACGGACCGCTTTGGCAACCCAATTGACCCGGGCGTCGGCTATGCCCGGGGATCGCTGTTGCAGGGCTCAGCGGATGAGGTGCGCAGGCTGGCCCAGGCGGGCCGGGTTGCGGCGGAGTTTGTGGCGCGGGAAGGGGTTGACAAAATTGCCATCTGCACCGGCAACCTGCGCTTCTATCCGGCCTCGGCAGAAGATTTGAGCGTCCTGTGCGAGGAATGGGTGGGTCCGGGTCTGTTCGGTGAAGAGCTGCGGCAGACGGCGATTGCGCATCTGGGCGGCCAGGGGCATGAGGCCGCTGCTGTCGTCAACCGCACCAGTGCCGGCATTGTGGCTGCGGTGCTGGCTCATGCAAACGGCAAGCCGGTGCTGTCGCTGGTGCCTGCGGGCGACCGCAGCCATGCCTCGGTGACGCGCGGCGCCAAGCTGGCCAATGCGGCGGTGACGGAAGTGCATGACATGTCCGGTGTTGAACAGGCGCTGGCGGCGGACGGGCCTGCGCTGATGGTGATAACGCCGGTGACTTCAGAACTGGCGATGCTGCCGGATGAGCTGATCCGCGCGGCGGCGGCGGCGGGTAAGGCGGCGGGCTGTGTGGTCTTTATGGATGACGCATATGGCGCGCGGTTCCGGCCTGTGCTGCATGGCGGCGGCGCCTCGCTGTCGTTTGGCGCTGATCTGGTGATTACCAACGCCGATAAGGCGGGTCTGTCGGGTCCTCGCGCCGGGGTGCTTTGCGGCGATCCGGCGGCACTGGTGCCGGTACAGGCCAAAGCCAGTGAGCTGGGCTTGGAAGCCCGCGCGCCGATTTCGGTGGGTGCAATGCGCAGCCTGCAGGGCTTCACGCCGGATCTGCTGATCGAGGAAGCGCAGGACGGTCAGGATCTGGCGGCGGCGCTGGAAGCGGTGCTGGGCTCCGGCCGGGTCAGCCGGTCGGCGCTGGGGCCGAAGGTTGATGAGCAGGACGCGATGGACATCGTGCTGGAATTGGCGGGGAAAACTGGAACCGGCCAGATGCCCGCCGAAGTGACTGCGGCGGTTGGCATGCTGATGCTGCGCGACAAGGGCATTGTCACCGTGAACACCCATGGCCAGCCCGGCGGCCGGGTCTCAATCCGACTGAAGCCGACCACAGGTGCTGTGGCGCGGGCTGGCGGGGCTGCAGCGGTGGCGGACTGCCTGGTCTCGGCGCTGAAAGAAACCGCGGCGCATCTGGACGATGCCGAGTGGTTTGCAAACCTGCTGTTCGGAGAGGGATGAATGGCTGACATGGATCTGATCACCCGTCTGGATAACCGGCTGGACCAGCTGGTGAATATCGACATGGGCGAGCGCGGCGTTGAGCATCTGTTTGAGGCCGCGCGCGCATTGCAGGGCGGCTCTCTGGTGGGCGCGGCGGCAGATGCGCTGATTGCGGTGCCCGAGGGCGGCACTGTGGTGCTGACCACCGGGTCTGTGTCGCGCGCCTGGATCACCCCGGAGCTGGGCGAGAATGACGGTCCCTCTGGCGCCGCGGCAATTGCCCGGGCGCTGGTGCTGGCGCGCAATGCGACCTGTGTGATGCTGTGTGAAGAGACGCTGCTGCCGGCGATCCGCAGCACCTGCCAGGCGGCGGGTCTGTTTCCGGTGACGCTGGAGCAGGCGGCCATTGCGCGCAGTGACAAGAGCCTGGCCACCATTGTGATGCTGCCCTATGCCACCGGCGACGAGGCTGGGCAGGCGCAGGCCACGCAGATGCTGGATGAACTGCAGCCGGACCTGCTGTTCTCGACTGAACGGGTCGGGCGCAATGAATATGGCGTCTACCATTCGATGCGCGGCATCGATTACGGCATGGGCCGGGCGCGGGTGGACTTCCTGTTCGATGACGCGCTTTCGCGCAGTATCCCCGTGGTCGCCGTTGGCGACGGCGGCAACGAGATCGGCATGGGCAAGGTCGCGGACCATGTCAAAGCGCATGTGCCCTATGGCGGCACATGCCAATGCGGCTGCGGCGGCGGTATTGGCGCGGTTACCGGCTGCGACGTTCTGGTCACCGCGGCCTGCTCCAACTGGGGCTGCACCGCCATCGCCGCCGCCATGGCGGCCCGCGAGGGCAACGCCAAACTGTTGCATGACCCCGGCCGCGAGGCCTTACTGCTGGACACAATGGTGGCCAACGGGCTCATCAACTCCACCCACGGGATCGTCGATGACAGCGTCGACGGCTTCCCCCGGCAAAGCCACCTTGCGGTGGCCGAGCTGTGCCGTACCATCGTGAGCCGCGTGCTCTGACCTCTGACAGGACTTCAACGACATGATCCAGGACAACCCCGCCCTTATCGATGCCATCCGCGGCCGCTTTGCCCATGTGGACAGCTGCCCGTTCCAGGGCGAGCGCATCTTCTTTGAAAACGCCGGCGGCGCGCTGACGCTGAAATCGGTGGTGGAGACCTCGGCGTTTTATGCCGCCATCCCCGACAACCCGGGCCGCATCAATCCGGCAGGCCAGGGCACGCAAGGCAAGATCAGCAAGGCCAAGGAAGATCTGGCCGTCTTTATGAATGCCGCGTCGGGCCAGTTCTTTGCCGGCGAAAGCGGTACCGAGCTGCTGTTCCGGATGATCCGCACCGCCTGTGTGAACGCCCCCAAAGGCGCCAAGGTGATCGGTTCCTCGATCGAGCATCCGGCCACCCGCAGCGCCGCCCGCCGCTGGGCGGAGATTGCCGGGCTGGAGTATGTGAACGTTGCCCATAACAACGAGACCGGCCTGGTCACGGTAGAGGATTACGCGGCGCTGATGACCCCGGATGTGGCGGTGGCCACCATCCTGCATGCCTCGCCCGTCACCGGTATGGGCATGGATGTGGCAGCGATCTCAAAAGCTATCCGCGCGGTGGCGCCTGACTGTCTGATCATCGTTGACGGCATCCAGCACGCTGCTCATGGTCAGCTGGATCTGGCCGCCTATGACGTCGACGGCTATGCAGTGTCGCCCTACAAAGTGTTCTCGCGCCATGGCTACGGCATTGCCTGGATTTCGGACAAACTGAGCGCCTTGCCCCATGACATGCTGATCGGCGCCCCCGCCACCGGCTGGGAGTTCGGCACCCGCGACAGCGGCTCCTACGCCACCCTGTCGGATGTGGTGGGCTATTTCGAGTGGCTTGGCGGCGAGGTGTCGGACGAAATCTCCCGCCGCGGCAGGATCGAGGCCGCAGGCCGTGCCATCCATGCCTATGAGACCCATCTGACCAAAGCCGCAATTAACGGCACCGGCAATCTGCCCGGCCTGCGCGATATGGCGCACGTCACCATCCTGGCAGGCGCGGACAACCCGGCACGCGAGGGGCTGGTGTCGATTGTGGTGGAGGGCATTGCCTCGGAGGAGGTGGTGGAGATCCTCAATGCCCAAGGTATCCGCACCCATACCCGCAAGGCGGATCACTACTCGGGTAATGTGCTGGACCCGCTGGGCCTGCCGGACTGCATCCGGATTTCCTTCTGCCACTACAACACCGAAGCCGAAATCGCCAAGATGCTGGCAGCAGTGAAGGAGCTGGGCAAGGAAGGCTGACCGGACCGGGGCAAAACAAACCGCAGGAAACCGGGAGCACAGGATGTCCGCACCGGCGCACGGGCAGGGCTGAACCGCCTCGCTTGAATGCGTTCGCGCGGCCGGTTTCCAGCAGGCCGAAGCCGGGCGGCGGCAGAACGCCTGTCCGACGGCCGCGTCCGCCCGGGGCGGGATGCCGCGAAGCGAACCAGGGGGAGACTGGCAATGAACATGCAGAAAACGTCCTGGGCCGGGAAACATGCCCGGAGAGCCATGCCAGTGGCCCTTCAGCCGCCCTTCAGCCGGAGCCTGAACATCGGCCTGGTGGCCGGTCCTGATTTCTCCCTGATCAGCCTGGCCGCGGTCTGCGATATCTTCTCGGCCGTAAACCAGTTGGAGCAGGCAGACCGTATCCGGCTGCACCGGGTGTCGATCACCGGTGCTCCGGTCCCGGCGGCCGGCGGCCTGCTGTTCGCGCCCGATACAGGCATTTCATGCCTGTACGACCGGATGGCACGGGCGCGCGGGCTGGATGCGGTGTTCATTTGCTGCGGCGAGGCTGGAATCAGCACGTTTGAAAGGCCGCTGCTAAATCTGTTCCGCAGCTGCCGCCGGAACAACGTTCCCCTTTACTCCATCGGCGAGGAGATGCGCCTGTTGGTCAAGGCAGGGCTTGCCGGGCGAGCAACCCCCCATTGGAGCAGGCTGGCCTATTTGCGCGAGCAGCACCCCGAAGCCGAGCTGAGCGAAAACCTGTATCATCTGGAAAGGCAGATCAGCACCTGTTCGGGCCACGCAGCAACGCTCGACTTTGCTGTGAAGTTCCTAGCGGAAACCCTAGGCGCGGATGTCGCAGGCGCCGTGTGCCGGCAGCTGCTGATCGGGTTTCCCCGCGATTCCAGTCAGAGCCAGGTCAAAGTGGATTACCACCGGATCCGGAATGCGCCGCCGCACCTGAAACTGGCTGTTGATGCCATGTACGACAATATCGAGGAACCGCTGGCCTTGCAGGAGATAGCCCGGGCATCCGGCGTGTCATTGCGCCAGATCGAGCGGTTGTTTGCCGCGCATCTGTCGGCATCGCCTGGCCGCTACTACCGGGGCATCCGCCTGGAAGTCGCCAAGCAGATGATCGAACAGACCGACCTGACGCTGTTCGAAATATCTGCTGCGACCGGCTTTGGCAGCGCAAACAACCTGACCAAGGTTTTCAAGGTACAGTTCGGGAAACTGCCGCGGGAATTCCGCAAGCTAGCCAAGTGCAGCTGAAAGTCCACTTTCACCCGCCTGTGGGTGACATGAAGGTCAAACGGCGATGAGCATCAGAACCGCTTTGGGCTGCCTGCCGTCATTGGCCGAAGCCCAAAGCTGCATTCATTCCTTTGCGATGCTGCACGGTTCACCAAGGACCGTTATCACGGGCTGCACCGCGGCATCGCAATAGGCTACAAAGGGTCGTGTGTGGGTGGCGCCTGCATTGCAAGCGTTTTCTGCAGTGATCGCGGCGGTCTGTCAGTACCGTCGTGTGTCCGGCCTGTTTACGCAGCCAGTGTTGAGGGCTGCTGGCCTTCCCTCTCGGCGAT
>NZ_LUKH01000048.1:0-22319 GCF_001593695.1 Leisingera sp. F5
GGTTGAGGCCGCGGCTGAGGCCGAAGCTGAGGAAACCGCGGCAGTCATCACCGAAGCCGCAGTGGAAGAAACCGCCGAAGCCGAAGCCGAAGCCGAAGCCGAAGCCGAAGCCGAAGCCGAAGCCGAAGCCGAAGCCGAAGCCGAAGCCGAAGCCGAAGCCGAAGCCGAAGAAACCATCGCCGCTGTGCTGGGAACGGCAAGCGAAGAAGAACCGGCCCCCGCTGTTGAACTGCTCGAAGTTACCGAAGCCGAGGCCGGGTTCACCGAAGCGGTGGCGGAAGCAGAAGAACATCTGAACGAGGCAGAACCGGTCGAGTCAGAAGCCCCGGCTGCCGCCCCCGCCGCCGACAGCATCGCCGCCAAACTGCAGCGCATCCGTGCGGTGGTGGCACAGACCCCGGACGAAGACTTCACTGAAGACGAACATGCCGACGACGTGCTGGAAAGCGCCGCCGAGGACATCTCCAACGCGCTGCTGGAGGATGACGGCGACGGCGCGCCGGACTTCGCAGATGAGGGCGACGATGCAATCGCCAAGGCACTGGACCGCCTGGACCTGAACACCGGGGCCGCCGGCTCTGCAAACGGTGACCCGGCACAAGGCAGCGACAGCCTGTTTGCCGGCCTGCAGGATGAAGACATTGCGCCGGCTGCTGCGGACGCGGCAGAAACCCCAGGCACACCGGACACCCGCAGCCCCGAAAACCTCCTGGCCGGCAGCGCCGAGGACGAAGCCGCCGCTGCCAAACCTGCGCCGGCCCGTCCGGCGCGCGTGCGCATCACCAAGGTGAAACGCGCCGACTTTGACAAGGCCGTCGCGTCCGGCCGGCTGGAGGAGACCAAAGCCAGCGAAGCCCCCGCGCCCGGGCAGCCGCCGCTGTCGGAGGAAGACGAAGCCGACCTGATGCGCGAACTGGCTGAAGTGGAGGCCGAGATTCTGGCCGCTTCCGAAGATCAGGACACCGCCGCAACGCCCGCCGCCGGCGAGTCCCCGGCCCAGCCCCAGGCCACAGCAGCCGGCCTGGCGGACAGCGATGTCTCCCGGCTGATGGCCGCTGCCGACGAAAAACTCGAGGACCCGGTCACCGCCTCGTCCCGCGAGGCTTACAGCCAGCTGCGCGGCGCTGTCGCCGCCACCAAGGCCGAAGGCTCCGCAGGCGGCACCGCCGGCAGCGATGGCGCCAAGCCTTACCGCGAAGACCTGGCCAGCGTGGTCCGCCCGCGCCGCCCCGAGTCCCGCCCGAACGTCTCGGAACGCCCGGCCAGCCCGGCCTCCCGCCCGGCTCCGCTGAAACTGGTGGCTGAACAGCGCATTGACGAAGGCAGCACTCCGCAGCAGCCGGTGCGCCCGCGCCGGGTCTCGGCTGCGGTTCTGGGCGATGAGAGCGACGGCGCCAGCAGCGGTTTCGCCTCCTACGCCGCCGAACGCGGCGCCGCCGAGCTGCAGGAGCTGCTGGAAGCGGCAGCCGCCTATATGAGCTTTGTCGAAGGCCGCGACCACTTCTCGCGCCCGCAGCTGATGAGCAAGGTGCGCAGCGCGGGCAGCAGCGACTTCAACCGCGAAGACGGGCTGCGGTCTTTCGGCCAGCTGCTGCGGGACGGCAAGATCGAACGCTCCGGCAACGGCCAGTTCACCGCCTCCGGCGACATCGGTTTCAAACCCGGCAAACGCGCCGCGGGCTGATCCCGGACAGGTCAAACAGAAAAGGCGGCCCCGCAAGGCCGCCTTTTTCAGTTCCAGGACCAAAGCTGCTTCTTTCTGGTCTCAAATACCTCGGGGTGAATTGGCCGGAGGCCAAAAGGGGCAGCGCCCCTCACCCTATTCCTGTTCCGCGTCCGGATCTTCCTTGCCGACACCGCGGAACACAAATTTGAACGGCAGCACCCAGACCACCCCCAGCGCCACATAGATCAGCAGCTCCAGCCACAGTGGCGGCCGGTCCAGCCAGTTCATCACCGTGACCGCAGCCACGATGTAAACCGGCATCCCGACCAGCAGGATCACCAGCGCCCAGCGCCGCCGGGCCTTGTAACTCAGGCCATTTCCCTCAGCCATCAGTCGGCAAAGGGATCGGTCACCAGAATGGTGTCGTCCCGCTCCGGGCTGGTGGACAGCAATGCCACCGGGCAATCGATCAGCTCTTCCACGCGTTTCACGTATTTGATCGCATTGGCCGGCAGGTCATTCCAGCTGCGCGCGCCTTCGGTGCTTTCGCTCCAGCCCGGCATTTCCTCGTAAATCGGGGTGCAGCGGGCTTGGCTGTCAGCCGCGGTCGGCAGGTAATCCAGGCGCTCGCCGTCCAGCTCATAGCCCACGCAGATCTTCAGGGTCTCAAACCCGTCCAGCACATCCAGCTTGGTCAGCGAAATGCCGTTGATGCCGGAGGTGGCGCAGGTCTGGCGCACCAGGCAGGCATCAAACCAGCCGCAGCGGCGCTGACGGCCGGTGGTGGTGCCGAACTCATGGCCGCGCTCTCCCAGACGCTGGCCATCCGCATCCGGCGTGCCGTCCGCCTGCAACAGCTCTGTCGGGAACGGGCCCTCACCCACACGGGTGGTATAGGCCTTCACAATGCCCAGCACATAATCGATCGAGCCGGGGCCGATGCCCACACCGGTTGCGGCCTGGCCGGCAATCACGTTCGACGAGGTCACAAACGGATAGGTGCCGAAATCGATGTCCAGCAGCGCGCCTTGCGCCCCTTCAAACAGGATCCGCTTGCCGGATTTACGCTTTTCGTTCAACACCTTCCAGACCGGTGCGGCATAGGGCAGGATCTTCGGTGCGATCTCTTTCAGCTGTTCGATCAGCGCGTCGCGGTCGACCGGATCAACGCCTAGTCCCTTGCGCAGCGGGTCATGGTGCTGCAGCGCCCGGTCAACGCGCGCAATCAGCGTCGCCTCATCCGCCAGATCCGCCACGCGGATCGCACGGCGGCCCACTTTGTCCTCATAACACGGACCGATGCCGCGGCCGGTGGTGCCGATCTTGGTCCCCTTCGAGGCCGCCTCTTCGCGCGCCCGGTCCAATTCGCCATGCAGCGGCAGGATCAGCGGGGTGTTTTCCGCAACCATCAGGGTTTCCGGGGTGATCTCAACACCCTGCGCCTGAACCGTGGCGATTTCCTTCATCAGATGCCAGGGATCCAGCACCACGCCATTGCCGATGACCGACAGCTTGCCGCCGCGCACCACGCCCGAGGGCAACGCGTGCAGCTTGTAGACCTTGCCGTCAATGACCAGCGTATGGCCGGCGTTATGGCCGCCCTGGAAGCGCGCGATGACGTCTGCACGCTCGCTTAGCCAATCCACGATCTTGCCTTTCCCTTCGTCGCCCCACTGGGCGCCGACTACGACGACATTGGCCATATCCGGTCCTTTACAGTCTTGGTTCAAACCCACGCTCATATAGCGATGCTGCGCAGGCAGGGGAACCGGTTTTTCGCCGCAAGAAACGGTAATTCACGGGGCAGGATGCCATCCCTGCCTGGAATCCCGCCCCAAGCCGGGCAGAGCTCGTCCGCGGACTGGCGGCGGAACGGAGGTGCATGGCAGTTTATCGTGCCAAGTCTTCCAGGGTTCAATTGGCAGGCCAGCGTATCAAAAGAGCCCGCCCGATGGGGCGGACGGGCTCTGCCCGGCGGCGCTGCGCGCCTTGTTTCCGGGCCAAGAAACGCTCCCCAAGGGTGTTGCGCACCCAGCGCACGCCCCCTTCACGCCATCCTCACGCCCCCATGCCAGACTGCCAAATGATCGAGATCACCCGCCATGGCGCCGCGCGCGGCGCCATGATACGAGGCTCAGGCATCTGTGAGGCTGCCTGCGCAACACCCGGAGACCGGCCCTGATAAAAAGGGGGTCGCTCAGGAAATCCTGTCCGAGCAGGCCCCGAGAGGGTCTGTCCAACTCCACCCGGCGGCGCCGCCATCCTTAACCGGATCAGCGCTCAAACTGACGAAGAAAGACACGCGGCACCGCCCGGCCGGATGGCCCCGGCGGCCGAACCTGCTGCGCGGTCAATCGCTTAGCCGGACCGGCGCGCCATGCGGGGTCGACAGATAGGCCGCCTCCCAGCGGCTGCGCATCACCTCCGCCTCGGCAGGCGATGCCGCGCCCTCCTCGGCCAGAAACATCTCCAGCGTTTCCAGCCAGGCGCGAAAATAATCCTCGCCGCCATCCAGTTCCCGGCTGAGACCGTGGCGCCGCAAAGTGGCCGAGAACCGCTCCACCCACGCGCCCCAGGTAAACCGTCCGGCTTCATTCAGATGCACCGTCAGCGCAAAGACCTGCGCATGCCAGGGCTCGGCAAAGACCGGCTCTGGCGCAGCCGCCTCGGGACAGCTGCTCATAACGGCTCCAGATAGCTTTGCCACAGGTCCAGCACCACCTCATCCTCCGGGTGCTCCGGATGCGCCCACAGCGCGCGGGCAGCAAAGCGCACCGCATAAAGCGGCTCCGGCGCCTCCCCCAGACCATGGGCGCTGCTGTCGGGAAAGACATGGGTGCCATGCAGCCGCAGGATGTAACCATGCGTCCCGGCGGCGTATTGCGGCAGCCGCGTGTGGCCGCCATCCACCAGCGCGCTGTCAGCAGGGATTCGCGCCCGCACCGCCTGCCCCGGATGAAACCGCGGCTTCGGCCCGCCCTCCCGGTTTGCCGGCCCGCCCTTGGCCAGCGCAGCGGCCACCGCACCGGCCTTCAAGGCCCGTTCCGCCAGCGCGTGCATCCCCGCCGCGCCCTGCCCTCGCAGGTCTTCCCGCGTCAGCACGCCCTTCTCAACCAGCAGATCCGCCAGCGCCGAGATCCATTTCTCATAGTAAGAGAACCGTATGTAATCCTTGGGCGGCAGCCGCTCGCGGGCATGGCGGGAGGTATCGATGTTCCACTGCCCCAAGGCGCCGCAGGCCAGCGTCACCGCCAAGGCGCGGGCATGCCAATCCTCGGCAAAAACCGGCGCGTCCTCCGCCTCCGGCACCACCGGCCCGTCACCGAATCGCCCGCCCATATCATGCACCCGGGTCATGCCGGCGCCTCCCCCGGCACCTTTGCCAAACCGGTGCCGATCATGCTGTCGCGGGTGACCAGCGCCGCCAGCTCATCCTCATTGAGACCTTCCGTGCCTTCAGGCCGCATTGGCAGCACCAGATAACGGACTTCGGCAGTCGAATCCCAGACCCGCACCGCGGTTTCCTTGGGCAGCGTCACGCCAAACTCGGCCAGCACCTTGCGCGGCTCGCGCACCGCGCGGGCACGGTAGGCATCGGATTTGTACCAGCTCGGCGGTATCCCCAGCAGCGGCCACGGATAGCAGCTGCATAAAGTGCAGACGACCATATTGTGCTGCAGGGCTGTGTTTTCCGCCACCACCATATGTTCGCCTTGGCGGCCATAGTACCCAAGCTCCGCCAGCACCGGATCAGCATCCGCCAGGAGCGCAGCCTTGAAGTCCGGATCGAGCCAGGCCTTGACCACCACCCGGGCGCCGTTCTGCGGGCCGATCCTGTTCTGATAGGTGTCGATGATCTCCTCTAGCGCGGCGGGGTCGATCAGGCCTTTCTCGGTGAGAATCGTCTCAAGCGCCTTCACCCGCAGGGCAGGATCAGGCGGCAGCAGGGCGTGCGGGTGGTCGGAATGGTCATGAGGCATATGCCCATGCTGCGCCGCTGCGGGCGGCCCTGTCCAGTCACGTTTCATGATGCAAACAATCACGTTGCGTGACGTCCGGGGCCAGTTCGCAGAACAGCCTGCAACTCCGCCCTTGCCCCCCCGGGCAATCTTGCCTATTTACCGCCCGATACTCAGCCAACCGCCGCAGGGGCCCATGGAAAACGTTGTTCTCATCATCCATCTTCTTTTGGCTCTCGGCCTTATTGCCGTGGTTCTGCTGCAGCGTTCCGAAGGCGGCGGCCTTGGCATGGGCGGCGGCGGCGGCGGCGGTGCTGTCTCAGGCCGCGCGGCAGCCACAGCGCTTAGCCGGCTGACCTGGATCCTGGCCATTGCTTTCATCTGCACGTCGATCACCCTGACCATCATGGCCGCGCAGAAATCCGCTGGCGCCTCGGTCACCGACCGTCTGGCTGTACCGCAGACCGAAGACCAGGGCGACACCCCGGCAGCACCTCTGGGCAGCGATCTTTTGCCGCCCAGCGAAGGCGACAACGCTCCGCTGGTGCCCAGCGCAGACTGACACACTACACCTTGAGAGGGTTTTAGGAACCGCAACAGCATCTTGCGGTTCCCTTGCGCATTTCGCGCGAATCCTTTATATATGAAGTCCCGTGATGCTGCGGTTTTTGGGGTGATTCCAATCACCGCCGGGCAGCTGAAATCTGACTTCTCACGGGGGCAGCCGATACTCATGGCGCGTTTCATTTTCATCACTGGCGGTGTTGTTTCATCTCTGGGCAAAGGCCTGGCTTCGGCCGCACTTGGCGCTCTTCTGCAGGCGCGGGGCTACTCCGTTCGCTTGCGTAAACTGGACCCCTATCTGAACGTCGATCCGGGCACCATGAGCCCGTTCGAGCACGGCGAAGTCTTCGTCACCGACGACGGCGCCGAGACCGATCTGGATCTGGGCCATTACGAACGGTTCACCGGGGTGCCTGCACGCAAAACCGACTCGATCTCCTCGGGCCGGATCTACACCAACGTGCTGGAGAAGGAGCGCCGCGGCGACTATCTGGGCAAGACCATCCAGGTCATTCCGCATGTCACCAACGAGATTAAGGATTTCATCTCCATCGGCGAGGATGAGGTCGACTTCATGCTCTGCGAAATCGGCGGCACCGTCGGCGACATCGAAGGCCTGCCGTTCTTTGAAGCCATCCGCCAGTTCGCCCAGGACAAGCCGCGCGGCCAGTGCCTGTTCATGCACCTGACCCTGCTGCCCTATATCAAGGCCTCCGGCGAGCTGAAAACCAAACCGACCCAGCACTCCGTGAAGGAGCTGCGCTCGATCGGGCTGGCACCGGACATTCTGGTCTGCCGTTCCGAAGGCCCGATCCCGAAGAAAGAGCGTGAAAAGCTGGCGCTGTTCTGCAACGTGCGCCCCGACAGCGTGATTGCCGCGCAGGATCTGAAATCCATCTACGAAGCGCCGCTGGCCTATCACCGCGAAGGCATGGATCAGGCGGTTCTGGATACCTTCGGCATCTCCCCTGCCCCGAAGCCGAACCTGGCCCGCTGGGAAGATGTGGCCGACCGCATCTACAACCCCGAAGGCGAAGTGAAAGTGGCCATCGTCGGCAAATACACCCAGCTGGAAGACGCCTATAAATCCATCGCCGAGGCGCTGACCCACGGCGGCATGTCGAACCGGGTCAAGGTCAGGATCGAATGGGTCGACGCCGAGCTGTTCGACAAGGAAGACGCCGCCCCCTATCTGCAAGGCTACCATGCAATCCTGGTGCCCGGCGGCTTTGGCGAGCGCGGCACCGAGGGCAAGATCAAGGCGGCGCAGTATGCCCGCGAAAACGACGTCCCCTACCTGGGCATCTGTCTGGGCATGCAGATGGCCGTGATCGAGGCCGCGCGCAATGTGGCGGGCATCACCGAGGCAGGTTCGGAAGAATTCGACCACGAGGCCGGCAAGAAACGGTTCGAGCCGGTGGTCTATCACCTGAAGGAATGGGTGCAGGGCAACCACAAGGTCAGCCGCAAGGCGGATGACGACAAGGGCGGCACCATGCGGCTGGGCGCCTATGACGCGGCGCTCACCGAAGGGTCCAAAGTGGCCGGTGCCTATGGCAGCACCCATATCGAGGAACGCCACCGCCACCGCTATGAGGTGGACATCAAATACCGCGAGAAGCTGGAAGACTGCGGGCTGAACTTCTCGGGCATGTCGCCGGACGGCCGGCTGCCGGAAATCGTGGAATGGAAAGACCATCCGTGGTTCATCGGTGTGCAATTCCACCCGGAACTGAAATCCAAGCCCTTTGCGCCGCATCCGCTGTTTGACGACTTTGTCCGCGCCGCCAAGGAGACTTCGCGGCTGGTCTGAGGTTTTGTGCAGCAGGCGGGTGTTCTCCCGCCCGTCGCTTGGCTCACGGCACATGAGCCGCGCCCGTTGGGCCCGGCGCCGCTGCGCGGCGCAGGGAGAAGACGGAAAAAGGCGGGCCGATGGCCCGCCTTTTGCATTTTTATTGATTGGTTTCAGGCCGGGTCAGAAACCGTGCATCCGCTTGGCCCATTGATAGGCCACTACCAGCCCCTTCATCCGCGGCAGCATCACCAGCGAGGCCCCCACCGTGATCACTGACATGATGATTGCCAGCGTCCAGGGGTCCGGCCGCAGCTGGGTGTAGACGATGTGCAGCGCAAAACCGAGGATGTGGCCGACCACCAGGATGGTCAGATAGGCCGGGCCGTCATCGGCGCGCTGATGGTGCAGCTCCTGACCGCATTCGCTGCAGCTGTCGTTCACCTTGAGATAGCTGTGCAAGAGCTTGCCCTCACCGCAATTCGGGCAGCGCAGGCGCAGCCCCTTCAGCAAGGCGGGTTTCATCTCCCGCTGGTCCTGTTGCAAAACATCCATCCCAGTCATCGCACGTCTCCTTGGGGTTTGCGGCCAGATACCGCGATTCCAAGATTGATTGCAATCAATTTGCAATCATAGACATTGCATTTATTGACGCAGTCAGTCATTGAGCCAATCAATTACGAAACAATCGCCCCAGGAGATTCTGCAGATGAAGCAGTGGACCCCGGCCCGTCTGGCCAATGCAAAGCCCCGCTATCTGGAACTGGCCGAGGCGATCAAATCCGACATCGACACCGGCGTGCTGGCACCCGGCGACCGGCTGCCGCCGCAGCGGCGGGTGGCGCAGGATCTAGGGGTAGATTTCTCAACCGTGTCACGCGGTTACGCCGAAGCGGTGCGGCGCGGCTACATCGAAAGCTTTGTCGGCCGCGGCACCTTTGTGAAGGCACCGGACGCGCTGCCGGAGCGCCCCGATCCGCGGCGGGCGCTGGAAGAAGACCCGATGATGAACATGCCGCCGGAGCCGGATGACCCGGTCTTGCTGGCGCGGATGCAAAAGGGGCTGGAGCATGTCTCGGCCAATCTGCTGCCGTTGCTGCGCTATCAATCGGTGACCGGCAGCCCGCAGGACCGGGCCATTGCGGCGGATTGGATGCAGGCAAACGGCCTGCCGTGCGCACCGGATCGGCTGGCGATCACCCCCGGCTCCCATGCCAGCCTTTATGCGATCCTGACAGTGCTGTGCGAGCCTGGCTCAACCGTCTTGTGCGAGGATGTGACCTATCCCGGGTTGCGGTCGATTGCGGCCCGGCTGGGGGTCCGGCTGATCGGGCTGGCAGGGGACCAAAGAGGCATCCTGCCGGACGCGCTGGAGAAGGCGGTCACCGATCACTGGCCGGCAGCGCTGTACCTGAACCCGACCCTGCAGAATCCGACCACCCGGACCATGCCCGGCCACCGGCGGCAGCAAGTGGCGGCAGTGCTGCGAAAACATGACCTGCCGCTGATCGAAGACGACGCCTATTGCTTTGTGGCCGAGGATGCACCTGTCGCCATCAGCAGCCTGATCCCGGATCTGAGCTGGCATATCGCGGGCCTCTCCAAATGTTTCGGCGCCGGGTTGCGGCTGGCCTATACGACGGTGCCCAAGCGCAGCCTGATGGGGCAGTTTTCACAAGCGCTGCGGTCGATGCATGTGATGGTGTCGCCGCTGAACCTGGCGCTGCTGGGCCGCTGGATCGAGGATGGCACTGCAACGGAAATCCAGGGGTATGTCCGCAAGGCCGCAGCGGTGCGGCAGGCGCTGGCGGCAGAGGTGCTGCAGGAGTGCTTTACCGTTGCGGATCCGCTGGCTTTCAACCTGTGGCTCACCCTGCCCCGCGGCACCAGCCGGGCCGAGGTGATGGGCCGTATGGCAGGCCGCCAGATCGGGATCATGCCAAGCGATGCCTTTACCGTGACCGGGCTGCCGGAGGAAGCAGTGCGTGTCTGCCTGGGCGGCCCCATTGCATTGGGCGAATTGCACGAGGATCTGATTGCGCTGAATGATGCGGTCACCCGCAAGGACTGGCTGGGCTGAGCTGCGGCTGGTAAGATCCCGGCACAACGCAAGAGGCCCAGTATGATCCGCGCATTCCGCAACCTTATTGAACGCCAGCTGGCCAAAGCGCAGGCCGAGGGGCAGCTGCAGGGGCTGCAAGGTGAAGGCAAGCCCTTGCCCGACCGCAGCAGCGAGGCGCATGTGGATGCGGGGCTGGCGGCGGGGATGCGGATCATGGCGCAGGCCGGCGTGGTGCCAGAGGAGTTCACACTGAAGGACCAGCTGGCCGCCGCGCGCAGGGAATATGCAGGATTGGCAGATCCGGAGGCGCGCAAGGCGGCGATGGCGCGGATCTCGGATCTGGAAATGCGCTATAACATGGCGCGGGATGCGCGGAAATCCTTCTTCCGTTAGCGCAACACCCCGTTGTTTCCCAGCAGATTCGCGCTATAGACAGCGCCAATACAGACCATTCCCAAGAAGAGTGACGCATTATGGCAAAAGACGCTTCCGTACAGCAGGCACAACTCGACCGCATCGCCACCGGCAATGGCTTCATTGCGGCGCTGGACCAATCCGGCGGCTCGACCCCGAAGGCGCTGGCGCTTTATGGCGTGACCGAAGACGCCTATTCCGGCGACGACGAAATGTTCGCCGAGATCCACAAGATGCGCACCCGCATCATCACCTCGCCGAGCTTCGGCAAGGAGCGTATCCTGGGCGCGATCCTGTTTGAAAAAACCATGGACGGCGAGATCGACGGCAAGCCGACTGCAGATTTCCTGTGGGGCAACTGCGGCGTGGTGCCGTTCCTGAAGGTCGACAAGGGCCTGGCGGATGAAGCGAACGGCGTGCAGATGATGAAGCCGATGCCGGAACTGGACGCGCTGCTGGCGCGCGCCAACACCAAGGGCATCTTCGGCACCAAGATGCGGTCTGTCGTCAAGGACGCCAATGCCGAGGGCATCAAGGCGGTTGTCGCCCAGCAGTTCGAAGTCGGGCAGCAGATCGTCGCGGCCGGCCTGGTGCCGATCATCGAGCCGGAAGTGGACATCCATTCCGCGACCAAAGCCGAAGCCGAAAACATCCTGAAGGCAGAGATCCAGCAACAGCTGGATGCCCTGCCCGCGGACTGCAAGGTGGCGCTGAAGCTGACCATCCCGTCCAAGGCAGGCCTGTATGATGATCTGGCAGATCACGCCAATGTGGTGCGGGTTGTGGCGCTGTCGGGCGGCTACACCACCGACGACGCCTGCGCGCGCCTGTCGCAGAATGCCAAGATGATCGCCTCCTTCAGCCGCGCCCTGACCGAAGGGCTGAACGTGGCTATGAGCGATGCGGATTATGACGCCGCTCTGGGCGCGAATATCTCCAAGATCTACGACGCGTCGCTGTAAGCCGGCCACAGATCTGTTGATTTGAAAGCCGCGCCTGTACAGGGCGCGGCTTTTTATCGCCCGAAGGTCAGAGGCCAGGATCAAAGGCCAGGATCAGAGACCGGAGCGCCCGGCGCAGCAGACCGCCAGCACCAGCCCGGCGCCGCTGAGGAAGGGCAGCCAGAAAAACCGCAATGCAGTCAGGGTGAACCAGCCGGGCTGATCCTCCGCAGCCTGGCCCGCGCCGCCGAGCCAGGCCCAGAACACCAGCGCCGAGGCGGAGATCATCACCCCGCTGAAGGCGAGCAGCCAGCGTACCGAGCTAGGCATCGCGGCCTCTGCCGCTGGGGGCCTGCGGCTGGCGGCGAGCCATCCGCTCACGCTGCCTCGGTCAGCGACGGGTGCAGGCCGGTGCAGCTGACCTTGTTTTCATTGACCGCCAAGTAGCGCTGCGCCTCCTCGCGGTTTCCAAAGCACAGGGCCTCGTCATAAAAATAGGTGATCCGATCCCCGGTCCGGGACAGCAGGGCGCCGCTTTCGAACAGAATAAACCACTTCTTACGCACCAGTTGCATCAGCCTCACTCCTTTCTGAAGCCCGGCTGCGAAGCATATCCTGCGCCAGCCGGTTCTACTGCATTTCATCAGGGTGCAAACAGCCATCCGGTGCCCGTGCGGGCCGCCCGGCAGCAGATTTCCAAATGCTGGATTGGCCTCTCTCGCGCCCTGCTAAAGGCAGAATTCGCCCGCAAATATTGCCAAAAGGTTAACAGGTGTTTGTGTTGATTTTGCGCGGCATTTTTCTGCCGGCAGGCGGCGGTTTCCCGCTGGCATCGGCGGATTTTCAGAAAAATTGGCGAAATTCCGCTGTTGCGGAATCCGGGGCTGTATTTGAGGGAACCCACCCATGCCGTGTACAGCCTCCCGTCCCGGCGGCAATGCCGCCTGCCAGGCAGCGGGACGGGGGTATTTGGAACCAGAAAGAAGCCGCAGAAGCGTGAGTCAGCACCCTGCGTTCGGAACCCGGGAGCCGCAAAAACGCGGCGCTTCAGCCGAATTTCGCAGGGCGCTTTTGCAGTTGCGCGGCGACGGCCTCTATCTGATCCGGCTTGCCGATCAGTTCCAGCTGTTCGGCACTTTCCGCCAATAGAACATCCGCCTGGCCTGCACCGCTTTCGGCATAAGCGATCATGCGTTTGGCTGCACGGATGGCGGAGGGGCTTTTTGCTGCGATGACGGCGGCCAGTTCCTGGGCACGGGTGAGCGGGCTGTCTGCCAGCTCGCTCAGCAGGCCCCAGTCCAGCGCCTGCTGCGCGCCGACCTTCTCGGCCGTGTAGGTCAGGCGGCGCAGCACGTCGGAGCGCAGCAGCCGCGGCAACAATGCCATACCGCCCATGTCCGGAATCAGCCCCCATTTCATTTCCATCACCGACAGCTGCGCCTCCGGGTGGGCGATGCGGATGTCGGCGCCCAGTGCGATCTGCAGCCCGCCGCCGAAACAGGCGCCGTGGATGGCGGCGATCACCGGCACCGGCATCCGGCGCCAGACCATCGCCACCTCTTGAAACAGGTTGGCATCATGGTGGGTGCGCTCCATCACCAGGGTGCCGAGGTCGCGTTGCGCAAACCCGGCCAGTGCGGCCATGTCGAGACCGGCGCAGAAGCTTTTGCCGCTGCCTGCCAGCACCACGGCGCGGGCGTCCGAGGCGGCGACTTCCTGGCCTGCGGCGATGATTGCCTCGATCATCTCTTCGTCGAGCGCGTTGTGCTTGTCCGGGCGGGCAAGCGTGACATAGGCGATGTGGTCCTTGTAGCCGGTGGTGACTCTGGCCATGGCGTGTTCCCCGCTGCTGGTTTGCAGCCAGCCTGCCCCGGACGCGGACGGGTTGCCAGTCCAACGTCGGGGAAGGGTCAGGGCTGCATCGGCATACGGGCGAACCAGGGCGAGTCCAGCGTCATTACATAAAGCTGCCCGTCCACAGCCTTGCCGCCGGTGGTGACGCCGAGGCGCCCGTCCGGGTCCTGCAGGCTGCGCAGAATGTTCCCCTGCCCGTCGAACTGCATCAGCATGCCGCGATGCACCGGCGCCGGGCGCACCAGCGGCCCGAGCCGCCAGATCAGTTTGCGCAAGGCCGGGTACGGCATCAGCTTTTCCGACGGCAAACGCGGGCTGGCAAAGGCGAGCCAATAGGTGCCGTCGCCCTGCGCCTCGAGATTGTCGGGGTAGCCGGGGAGGTTGCCGAGGAAAACCTCGCGCTCGCCTGCGCGTTCGCCTTTGAGCCAGAGCCGGTGGAGGCGGGCGCGGCCGGTTTCGCTGATCAGCAGAAAGTCCTCATCCGGCGACAGGGCAATGCCATTGGTGTAGACAAAGCCGTCTGCGAGTTTTTCGACGGTACCGTCCGGCGCCAAGCGGGCGACATAGCCCGTGTCCGACTGCTCCCAGATGGTGAGGATCGAGGTCGGCCTGGTGCCGCCCATGGTTTCCGGGTCGAACCGGTTGGAGGAGTTGGAGAAATAGACCGTGCCGTCCTGCGCAACGTCGAGCTGGTTGGCATAGATGATGGGCGCGCCGCCGATGCTGTCTGCCAGCACTTCCAGCGTGCCGGGGCCGGTCCAGCGCAAGATGCCGCGGAAGCTGTCGGCGATATAGAGCGCACCATCCGGCCCGGCCTTCAGGCCCAGCGGGCGGCCGCCCAAGCGGTCGATCAGCTCCGGCTCTGACCCGTCGATGCGGTAGAGACTGCCGGAAAGGCTGGTGGTGTAGACCGCGCCGTCCGGCAATTGAGCCAGATCCTCCGGCCCCAGCTCGCCATTCGGAAGCGTGATAAGGTCCGCCGCATCCAAGGCGTTGTTTTCGGCATAGGGGCCGGTAAAGCCCGGAGCCTCGGGCGGGTCATAGGCGATGGGGTCCACCGGGACGGGCCAGAACAGCAGATAGGCCAAAGCGGCGGCCAGCAGGGCAAAGACAATGCGCATGAAAGAATCCCTTGAAGGTCTGGCGCAGACTGCGCGGGCGGCTGAGGGGACGCAAGCCTTGCCCCCTTCGCGGGCTTGGGGTTATCTGCGGCCATGACTGGTCCCCGCTATACCCCGCTTGCGCAATCCCTGCCCGCCACCGTGCCCTTTGTCGGCCCTGAGACACAGGAGCGCGAGCGTGGCACGCCTTTTGCCGCGCGGCTGGGGGCGAATGAGAACATATTCGGCCCCTCGCCCAAGGCGGTTGAAGCGATGGGCGCAGCGGCGGCGGAAATCTGGAAGTACGGCGATGCGCAAAGCCATGATCTGGCCCGCGCGCTGGCGGCGCATCATGGGATCACGCCGGATCACATCATGGTCGGGGAAGGCATCGACGGGCTGCTGGGCTATCTGGTGCGGCTGCTGATTGCACCGGGTGACGCGGTGGTGACCTCGCTGGGGGCCTATCCGACGTTCAATTATCACGCCGCGGGGTTTGGCGGGGTGATCCAAACCGTGCCCTATAAGGACGACCGCGAGGATTTCGCCGCACTGTTTGCAAGGGCCGCAGAGGTGGATGCCAAGATCGTCTACCTTGCCAACCCGGACAATCCGATGGGCAGCTGGCACAAGGGCGCAGATATTGCCGCGGCGCTGGACCGCTTGCCGGAGGGCTGCCTGCTGCTGCTGGATGAGGCTTATGTGGAATGCGCGCCGGACGGCACCGCGGCGCCCATCAGCGCCGATGATCTGCGGGTGGTCCGGATGCGGACCTTCTCCAAAGCCTATGGCATGGCAGGGGCGCGGGTGGGCTATGCCATCGGCCATCCCGAGCTGATTGCCGCCTTCAACAAGGTGCGCAACCATTTCGGCATGAACCGGGCGGCGCAGGCGGGGGCGCTGGCGGCCTTGCAGGATCAGGGCTGGCTGGCGCAGGTGCTGGCGCAGATCGGCGGCGCGCGGGACCGGATTGCAGATATCGCGGCAGCGAACGGGCTGACCGCCCTGCCCTCGGCCACCAATTTCGTGGCGATTGACTGCGGACAGGACGGAGCGTTTGCCAAGGCGGTGCTGGATGGGCTGGTGGATCAGGGGATCTTTGTGCGGATGCCCTTTGCCGAACCGCAAAACCGCTGCATCCGGGTGAGCTGCGGGCCGGAAGCGGAGCTGGATGCCTTTGCCGCGGCCCTGCCGCGGGCGCTTGCGGCGGCGCAGACCGCCTGAAGCGGGCGGCTGAAACCTGCCAACTCCCGCCTGATCGCGGCGGTTTTACCGGACATTCACCACTCCTGGGCTACTATTTAGACGTAGAACCGGGAGAATTGTCATGCGTGACCCTGAACTGCCGGCCAATATGCCGGATTTCTTCACTGCCGCAATCACCTTTGCCGGGATCAACCTGATGTGGATCTTCTTTGTGGTCTGGGTGATGTACGGAATGGTGCCTGTTCTGGTGCTGGCGGTGCTGATCAACCATCTTATCACCAGGCTGGAAATACGTCTGAATTCGCAGAAGGCGTGAAGCCAGCCTCCTGCCTGTTTCCGGGAAGCTGCTAGCGCCCGGCCATTGCTGTTGCAGCTGCCTCCAGCGCGCCGGTCCCATGCGGGATGTTCAGCGCCTTCAGGCCCGTTTCGATGCCGCCCAGCAGGCCCATGACCATATGGCCGTTGACATGGCCCATGTGGCCCAGCCGGAAAAAGCCGTGCCATTCCGGGCTGTTTGACGGCGCCATGCCAAGGCCGATGCCCAGCGTCAGGCCCAGATTCTGTTCCAGCCACATGCGCAGCTCGGTTCCCAGCGGCGACCCCATCCGCAAGGCGGTGACCGCGTGGGAACGCAAGGGCCGCTCCGGCACGTTCATGCGCAATGGGCCGTCAGCGCCCCAAGCCTCGCAAGCGGCCCAGATGGTGCGGGCCAGATGGGCATGCCGGGTCCAGGTGCTTTCAACCCCCTCAGCGTGGATCATGTCCAGCGCAGCGCGCAGGCCGTAAAGGTGGTGCGTGGGCGCGGTGCCGCCGAAATACTGGTAGAACTCCTGCGGGTTGGCGCGCGGCGCCCAGTCCCAGTAGCGGCTGATCCGCGGCAGCGCCGCCCGTGCAGCGGCGGCCCTTTCATTGAAAAATACAAAGCCAAGTCCCGGCGGCACCATCAGCCCCTTCTGGCTGGCGCTGACCATCACATCGACGCCCCAGCGGTCCATCTCGAACCGCTCACAGCCCAGCGAGGCGATGCAGTCTGCCATCAGGAGCGCCGGGTGGCAGGTTTCGTCCAGCAGTTGACGCAGCCCTGCAATGTTGTTGCGGATCGAGCTGGAGGTGTCCACATGCACGCCCAGGACTGCCTTGATGCCGTGGGCGGTGTCGGCGGCCAGCGCCTCGGCGATGCGGGCCATGTCCCAAGGCGCGCTGGTGCCGAAATCGAGCACTTCGGTTTCGACGCCCAGCCCTTCGGCCATTTCCGACCAGCCGATGGCGAAGCGCCCCGAGGAGGGCACAAGCACGCGGTCGCCCGGTTGCAAGGTGTTCTGCAAAGCGGCCTCCCAGGCGCCGTGGCCGTTGGAGATATAGATCGCAGCCTGATGAGCGGTGCGCGCCACCCGCCGCAGATCCGGGATCAGGGTGGCGGTCATCTCCACCAGCTCACCGGCATAAATATTCGGCGACGGGCGGTGCATCGCCTGCAGCACCGGATCCGGCACCACCGAAGGGCCGGGAATGGCAAGATAGGGCCGGCCGGCTGATACGTTTACAGATCCGCTCATGGGCAATATTCCTTGCGGCGCGGGCGGGGCAGTGCCGCCACGGTTGAACCATGACGGCACAGTAGCCGGCGGATTCGCATGGTCAATTGCTGCGGACGCAGGGTCACGGCGAAGTGCTTGCGCCCTGCAGCCCAGCTGCTTAAATGGTTGCGGCATGTCAGAAAAGGCGCAAAATGACCCGAACTCCCTGCCGGACCCTCCCCGCATGAGCAAACCTCATAAATCCTCGCGCGAGCTGTTCGGCTGGCTGTGGCGCGGCTATCTGCGCCATTACATCGGGCTGTTGGGAATTGCCGCGGTATTCATGCTGATCGAAGGCGCCACCATGGGCGCGCTTGGCTATATGATGCAGCCGATGTTCGATCTGGTGTTTGTCGCGGGCAATTCAAACGCGCTGGTCTGGGTCAGCCTGGCGTTTCTGGCGATCTTCACCCTGCGCGGCGTGTCCAGCGTCACCCAGAAGGTGCTGCTGAGCAAGGTCTCGCAGACCTCGGCGGCGCATCTGCGCAAGGACATGCTGGCGCGGCTGATCCGGCAGGACCCGGCGTTTCACCAGCAGCACCCGCCGGGGCTGCTGATCCAGCGGATCCAGTCGGATGTCTATGCGATCAACGCGGTCTGGCAGGCAGTGATCACCGGCGCCGGGCGCGATCTGGTGGCGCTGGTGGCGGTTCTGGGCGTTGCCTTCAGCATCGATTGGCGCTGGACGCTGATCCTGCTTGTGGGCGTGCCGGTGCTCTTGCTGCCGATCTCCACCATCCAGCGCTATGTGCGCAAAAAGGCGTCGCGCGCGCGGGATCTGGGCGCCGATCTGGCAACCCGGCTGGACGAGATTTTTCACGGCATCGTGCCGGTCAAGCTGAACCGGCTGGAGGAGTATCAGGTCCGCCGGTTCTCTGACCGCACCGATGATTTTGTCGGCTCTGAGGTGAAGGCGGCCTTTGGCACCTCGTCGATTTCGGGCATGACCGACATCATGGCCGGTGTCGGCTTCATGGCGGTGCTGCTCTATGGCGGCAACGAGATCATTGCAGGTGAAAAGACCGTCGGCCAGTTCATGAGCTTTTTCACCTCGATCGGGCTGTCGTTTGAACCGATGCGGCGGCTGGCCAATATCTCCGGTGTGTGGCAGGGCGCGGCGGCAGCACTTGAGCGGATCAAGGAACTGCTGGATGCACCTATTCTGCTGAGCGAGCCGGAAAACCCCAAGGCCGCGCCAGCAGGCCTGCCCGCCATTAGCCTCAGCGGCGTCGAGCTGAGCTATGGCGACGCACAGATCCTGCACGGGCTGACGCTGGAGGCCGAAGCCGGCAAGACCACGGCGCTGGTGGGTGCCTCGGGCGCGGGCAAATCGACGATCTTCAACCTGCTGACCCGGATGGTGGATCCGCAGGCGGGGTCGGTCGCTGTGGGCGGGGTTGAGGTCACCGATCTGAACACCGCCGATCTGCGCAGCCTGTTTTCCGTGGTGACGCAGGATGCGATGCTGTTCGACGAGACCCTGCTTGAAAATATCGTGCTGGGGCGCACCGATGTACCCGACGCGGAACTGCAGGCGGCGCTGGAGGCCTCGCATGTGGCGGATTTCCTGCCCAAGCTGGAACACGGGCTGGAAACCCGGGTGGGGCCGCGCGGTTCGGCCCTGTCGGGTGGTCAGCGTCAGCGGGTGGTGATTGCGCGGGCATTGCTGCGCAATACGCCGGTGCTGCTGCTGGACGAGGCGACCTCGGCGCTGGATGCGCAATCCGAGAAAGTGGTGCAGCAGGCGCTGGACAAGCTGGCAGGCGGGCGCACCACGCTGGTGATTGCGCATAGGCTGTCGACCATCCGCAATGCTGACAAAATCGTGGTGATGGACCGCGGCCGGGTGCTGGACCAGGGCACCCATGACGATCTTCTTGCGCGCGGCGGCGTTTATGCCGACCTGTACCGGCTGCAGTTTCAGGACGGCAAGACGGTGGTGGATACCGCAGGCATTGCCGCCCAGGCCAAGCAAGTGCCGGGCGGTGCAAAGAGCGGCAAGGAACGCTGGTTCCGCCGGTTTTCCCGCAAGGTGTTTGGCTGATTTCCAGCTTTCGCTGTTTAACACTGAGGGCCGCGCCCGAGCCTGGGCGGGCGCGGCCCGGCCTGCCGGCCGGGCGGAACATGTTACTTTCTGTACTGGGCCGCCAACTTCTCCGGTGAGACACCAAAGGTGTATTTGGCCAGCGTCCAAAGGTTGCGCCTGCCGCGCCGAAGCCAGCCTGCCCGCTGATAGCGGACTGCGCTGGTCAGGGCGGCGCAGGGCAAAGCGGTCAGCCCATGCAAGCGCCGCACCAGAGCCACGTCCTCCATCAGCAGCTGGTCGGGATAGCCGCCTGCGGCCTCATACGCCGCGCGGCGGATCAGCAGCCCCTGATCGCCATAAGGCAGACCGAACAGGCGGGATCGCAGATTGGCCCAGCCCGCGACCCAGGCAGGCATCAGCCCGCGCGCCCGGAAACGCAGGCGGAAATAGGCGGGGCTGCCCTGCCCCTCTTGCAGATGCTGCGCCACGGCTTTGGCCCAGCCGGGTTCCAGATGGGTGTCGGCGTGCAGCACCAAGAACCAGCCGCCCTTGGCCGCCGCGCAGCCCCGCCGCAGCTGGCCGCCGCGCGAGGGGGCGCCGGTTACCCATTCCGCCCCCGCAGCCTGGGCGATGGCGCGGGTGGCGTCGGCTGAGCCGCCGTCCGTCACCACCAGTTCGCGGATCAGGCCTGCCGCCAGCCCCTCCATCAGATGTTCGAGGGTGGCGGGCAGCTCTTCCTCGGCGTTCAGGGTGGGGATCACGATGCTGACCGGCGCGGGCATGGATGGTTTTCCTGTTTTCTTCCGCCCTGCTTCCTATATCACTGGGCGGAACTATGAAACGTCCTCTGACACACACCGGAGACATGAAATGAGCGACCGCCGCATCCTGCGCCTGAGTGGTGCCGACGCCCGCAGCTTTCTGCAGGGGCTGGTGACCAACAATGTCGACCGGCTGGACAGCCCGGACGACGGGCTAGTCTATGCCGCGCTGCTGACGCCGCAGGGCAAGTATCTGGCGGATTTCTTTCTGGCGCCGGACGGCGATGCAGTGCTCTTGGACGTGGAGGCGTCGCTGTCGGAGGGCCTCATGAAGCGGCTGAACATGTACCGGCTGCGCGCCGATGTGCAGGTGGAGATGACCGGTCTGCAAGTGAAACGCGGCACAGGTCCAGCACCTGAGGGCGCCCTGAATGACCCGCGCCATGCGGCGATGGGCTGGCGGCTCTATGGCGCTGAAGGCGGCGATGACGGCAGTGATTGGGATGCGGTGCGGGTGGCCCATTGCGTCCCCGAAACCGGAGTGGAGCTGGGGCCGGAGAGCTATATTCTGGAGGCCGGCTTCGAGGCCCTGAACGGTGTGGATTTCCGCAAAGGCTGCTATGTGGGCCAGGAGGTGACGGCGCGGATGAAGCACAAGACCGAGCTGCGCAAGGGGTTCCGCACGGTGGAAGTTGAGGGCACGGCGCCGGTTGGCACTGAGATCACCGCCGGGGGCAAACCCGTGGGCACGCTGTTCACCCAGTCCGGTGGCAAGGGGATTGCCTATCTGCGGCTTGACCGCGCCAAGGGGGAGATGCTGGCCGCAGACGCCCGCGTCACCTGGCAGGTGTGATCGGGCTGGCGGACGCAGTTCTTTCTCTTCTGGGCGCGGAGCAATCACGCGCCCAGCCGCGGCATGGCGGCGACAGGCTTGGTATGTCTGACATCAGCGCCAATGGGGCCAATTAGGTCAATGTGATAGGAGAGGGATTCTGGCTTATCGTAACCACTGAGGAGTGGGCGGTGAGAAAAGTAACCAAGAGCCCTGGCGAGAAGATTGTCAAAGATATCAAGCGGGCGGCCCGCAAGCAGTATTCATCCGAAGAAAAGATCAGGATCGTTTTGGACGGCCTGCGTGGCGAAGACAGCATTGCGGAGCTGTGCCGCCGCGAGGGAATCTCCCAAGGCGTCTACTGCAAATGATCAAAGGATTTCATGGAAGCTGGCAAGCGGCGCCTGGCTGGCAGTGAACTGGACGCCGAGATCGAACGGGAATTGGAAGCAGCCGACCTTTTCCTGCTCGTAGTCAGCCCCGACTTCATCGCGTCCGACTACTCTATCGAGCGGGAAATGAAGCAGGCGCTTGATCGTCCCGCTCACCCTGCGCGAGCCATGCTCCTGCTGCGGCGACCCAATGCGCATCGTCGAAATCTTCCGCCGCGGGCAAAAGCCCTCATCTCGCGCACCGTCCAAGGAGCAGGCCGCATGACGAAACGCCCGACCACGGCGCGAAAATCGCCTCGGTGCCCGTTCTCGCGCCGAGCCGATCCCTTTGTGCCCAAAGACCCAAAGCGCTCGCCAGCCGCGGGTGAAGGCCTAGGCAGATGGGTCGCCAGCTACGCTCCGGCTGTTCGCACCGCCCTTGGCGATCATCCTGGCCGCGCGGGTCAACGAGTGGCCATCACCGTTGCAACGGGCTCCGGCAAGCAATCCCCATAGGCATCGCCCAGATGCCCGCGGCTTCCACCTTGGGAGGATTTCCAACACGGGCCGGCAACGCTCCAAGCCGCACCCTAACGCCGCGGCCCGCATCGAAAATCCTTCACCAAAGCGGATGGAGTGGGTGGCTCCTGCTCCACCGGCGTCGCAATGCGCCATACTGCAGTTGTCAACGACTGCTAGGAAAGGAGCCACCCAATGACAGCTAAAACAGTTGGACTGGATCCGGCCAAGGAGGTGTTCCAGGTTCACGGGGGTTCCGCGGCTGGCCGCAAGATATTCAACAAAAAGATCAAACGCGCGAAACTGCCCGCGTTTTTCGAGGCTCTTCCGCGCTGTGTTGTGGGCATGGAAGCCTGCGGCTCCGCCCATTACTGGGGCCGGGAGCTCAGCAGGCTGGGTCATGACGTCCGCCTGATGCCGGCGGCCGATGTCAAACCCTATGTAAAGCGCGGCGAGACCGACGCTTCTGATGCCGAGGCGATTTGCGAAGCGGTCCGCCGGCCAAGTTTAAGCTGGTCCGCGCCAGCGGATTGAACGATCCGGGGAAACGTTCAAAGGCGCAGAACGCGCTTCGTCGAAGTGAAATCCGAAGACCAGCAGGCAATCCTGGCGCTGCACCGCACCCGGGATCTCGCGGTCCGGCAGCGCACGCAGCTGGCGAATATGATCCGCCGC